>JASJXV010000071.1 GCA_030123805.1 Gammaproteobacteria bacterium | reverse complement strand
TGTCGGATTACGCTGCGCTAATCCGACCTACCCGACCCGCAGATTTTACAAGTAGGTTGGGTTAGCCCCGAAGGGCGTAACCCAACAATTATCCCCTATTGGAAACTCATCGAGAAGGTCATGCCATAAGTTCGCGGTTCCAGCACGAACACGTTACTGAACAGACCTGTATTACCATCCGATGTATAGAATCCGGTGATGTTGTCATCGTCCTGGATATTCTTGACCCAGGCTTTGACAGTCCAGGTTTCATTGGCATTGGTCAGGCTGACAAATGCATTGGATATATCCCATGAAGGAATCAGGTCGGCATCGGTGTTGAAATTCCTGGTGTAGAACTCATCCTGGTAATAGTAATCCACGTGAAAGGTGAGACTCATGCCGTTACTGAGTGGTCGATAATAATCAACAAAGAAATTAATGCTCACTTCCGGTGTATTGACCAGGTCATTGCCTTCGAGATCTATGACAGGAAATGGGACATTATCCGCGGCGGTGAGATTGCCGAAAATATTGATCACGGGTCCGCCCTGGGTTGGGTTTGCTGTGTCCACGGTAGCAAAATCACCGACTTCAGCATTCAGGTAAGCCAGATTCAGGCTGAACAGCCAGTTCTCGGTAGGTGCAAACATGAATTCAGCTTCAATGCCGAAAATATCGGCATCAATATTTTCATTGATTGCTGTCTGCGCGACAATCTGAGATACCTGCAGACCCTTATAGTCGTAGAGGAAAGCGGCAATATTTGCCTGCACTGTATTATCCATCAGTCTTGACTTAACACCCACTTCCAGGGAATTAACATACTCGGGATCGAACGTATCCGAGAAGGCAGAGCCCACGTCTGCCACAGGAGGATTGAATCCACCACCCTTGTAACCCCGGGCAATGGTTGCAAATATCAACGTCTCATCGGTCCAGCTCAAGTCAAGATTGTGATCCAGGGTGACTTTACCCGTGACTTCTTGCCAGTCGTCGTTCTGATCGCTCAAAGGATCATTAAATCCGGCAGCCAGGTCAACGAAGTATTGGCGGGAATGCACTTCCTTGGTTTCGTCACTGTAACGGAGACCCACGGTCAATCGGGTCGTATCACTAAAATCGTAGTAAATCTCGCCAAACAGAGCCCAGGTATCGACTTCATACTGGGTGTAGGAATCAAATTGTGCCATTTCGACTGGTAGTGGAGGCGCGATAGAATTAAGTGGCAGTAAGAGGATTGTCTCAACGATTGACACGATGCCGCCAGCATCTGCCCATGCACCAAGCCCGGAGCTAAAGACATTGTAATGACTATCTTTCTCAAAATGCATGTAGAAGGCGCCGCCAGTCCAGTTCAGTTGGCCACCGTAGTTGGAAAACAACGTGAATTGCTGGCTCCACTGTTCTGTTTCCGCCTGGGCTCGATCCACACCTTCTGAGAAGGTCGCAATTCGAGTTGTACCGTTCATGTTATAGGACACGGGTTGAGGGTAGTTTTGTGAAGGCACAGCCCAGTCGAAATCCGTTAAGGCTTCAATGTTACCTTCGTGGTATGCAGTCATGGATTTAAGGGTTATATTCTCAAAATCATGACGGATTTCCAGTGAGAGTATGGTTTCATCCGTGTAATATTCCGGGTCGAAATCTGCGTTAACCTTGCGCAGGTCTGCAGGATTAACCGTATTTTCAAAGAAGTCAGTCGCCAGACCAGAGAAGCCGAAGGCCGCGTAGGCGGCATACGCCTCTGGTGGCAATCCCAGGAGATCTGCAGCCACAATGTAGAAGTCATAGGTCAGCTTTGCGCCACTGTCCAGGCCGGCATTGGGTGAAAGGGCCGGACGCGCAGGGCCGCCTGTTGCCGCAGCGAAGGCAGCATTTGCAGTTGCAAAGTCAGCCAGGGCCGAGGTGATATAGGTCTGTGAGTGAGGCGTGCCAAAACCCTTGGAACCCGGCTCACAACCCGTTCCAAAAGCACCACGAGGATCTTTGGTGCACAATTGCTTGGTAACGCGCGACCTGGAATCGTCTTCCTCCATATAGGACGCCATGAAGGTAGCCTCGGTATTTGCGCCAAATTCAAAGTTGGTAGTCCATCGGAGTGAGTAGAGGTCACGGTCATCGATGTCGTTTCCGGTGTAAAGATTGTCCGTATATCCGTCTCGCTTCAAGTAATAAACCGCAAGGCGGGTTGATACAGTGTCGCTTAATGGCACATTGACCATCCCGGTGACTTTCCGTTCGCTGTAATCACCCAGACCAACTGACAAGTTGGCTTCAAATGTATCAACTGGTTTGGCGGTAATCATGTTCAACACACCACCGGTGGTGTTACGACCATAGAGTGTGCCCTGTGGGCCCCGCAGAATTTCCAACCGTTCAACATCGTAAAATTCAATTTCGAAAATTCGGGGTTCGTTGAGATAGATATCATTGACGTGAATCCCCACACCATTGTCCGAAGAGTCAGCAACGGCCAGGTTGCCAACACCACGGATTGAAATGCTGCTGCCTTCAAAGTTGCCCTTACCGAACATCATATTGGGCACACTGAACTGGAGTTCAGACATTGTCGCAATCTGCCTTGACTCCAGTGCTTCACTATCGAATGCACTCACGGCTATTGCCGTATCTTGAACTGTCGATATTCTTTTCTCAGCAGTAACAACCACTTCCTCTATCCCCTCATATTCAGCAGCGTAGCTGACCAGTGGGATTACCAACATGAGCAAGAGTGTGACCAGGCAAAAAGGCCCTTGCACACTCGTGCCAGATAATTTTGTATACATATAGCTCTTCCCCTAATTAATTTCCGGTAATGCGCAGCAAACAACGACTGTGCTTGTGTGCACGTATTGTTTTAACTTGACGTCTGATGACGCCGGGAGCGATTGTTTTTGTAATTAGGCTTTGCAATATTGCTTTTGCATTCGTCCATGCGCCCAATGGCAGGGGGATCGGACTCTTCGAGAATCTGATCGTGGCATTATTGTGCCACTAAATGGTAGCGTTTGTATACAGACAGAAGACCATGGCCCACACGGGTAGTAGTGAAGGTAATCGAGTAACCAGGGGAGCGATGATGAATGCAGCGCAGCAATCTGATCGTATGCCTGCTAGCTGGTGCTCACGATGTAGAGGTCATGTCCATGCAACTGCAATATCAGGCTGGTCCGCAGTAGGTGAGTCCGTGCGACTCCGTCTGTTCTTGGACATCCTCCCACTGCATCCTTTATTAATCGCGACGCATGGTTCACTACCGGAGACTGATAGATTGTTATCGAGCAGCAATTCAGGGTGCGCTCATGTATTACCTGACTAATTTAGTAGGATATTATACCGATCTCTTCACAACTGTCCAGCGTTATTGTTGACTATTTTAGATGATGAAATTGTTCTCCATCCCAGGCATCAATTCTAGTGAAGGACTCAACTGGATTTCTTTTCAGACGAGTCAATTGTTTCACCGGTACACCCAACGGCACCATTGATGCTATGGCAAAGCTGTCCGGGAGAGACAACAGCTTTTTGGCTTCGATTTCACTCGCTGCTAAAAAGGTAGTGAGAACTCCACCCAGGCCTTCATTCCTGGCTGCTAACAGAATGTTCCAGACGAAGGGGTAAATTGATGCGCCGGAGATGACACCAACTCGCTCCAGGTCCTTATCGAACGAAGTTACCTGGGACAGATCAACACATACCACCAACAAGATCGGAACAGCTTCCAGGTTGTCGATAAGTGGGAAGCTCGCTGTAGTTTTCTCGATCGTTTCAGTATCAACCTGGCTGGGATTGATGGTGTTATACGGCACCTCACCAGACATGACTTGCGCCAGGTATTGCTTCACCGTCGGTTGCATCAGGTTTACAAGCAATTTGCGTTTCTCAGTATCACGTACAATAAGGACTCGCCAACCCTGCCGGTTACCCCCACTGGGTGCAAATCGAGCGGCATCCAGTATGCGATATAGAGTGGTATCGGGTATCTCTTCATCTGTGTATTCACGTGCTGCGAAAGTAGTACGCATGACCTGGTCAAGTTCCATAGTGAGTCCCCTGTAGCTGCAGTGATGTGAGTAAAGATCCTGTTGATGATTCCTGGTCTCTGGCATGGCTTCGATACGCCGGATCCGTCATGTCCGCAAATAATAACCTGTTTCATTTTCGGGTTACGGGTGAATCATCCAATAAAATGTATGAATTGTGTATTTATTCATGCGCTAAGGGCACAATGTGCGTCCTTTTCACATCAGACACCCTGTTCAAAGTTCAATGGATCAGCAAGCCCCTGAAGCCCAAACAAAACCACGCGAAAGCGAGTTTTCTCACCTGTTGCGACTGGGGCTGCCTCTCATGGGTGCACAATTAGCCCAGATGGGTATGGGGGTTCTGGATACTGTCATGGCCGGCAGGTTAAGTGCGGCCGATCTGGCGGGAATTGCATTAGGCGGTAGTGTGTTGTGGCCTGTGATGCTGTTGTTTATGGGGGTTCTGCAAGCGGTGACGCCAACCGTATCCCAGTTCAATGGTGCACGCAGGTACGGAGAGATAGGTGAAGTGATCAGGCAGGCACTCTGGATGGCCATGTTTGCTGCGTTCATCGTGTGTCTGGTAATTACCAATGCCGCCCCTTTTTACAGATTTATGGATGTCGATCCTGTTGCAATCGATGTCTCGGTTCCCTATCTGCAAGCAACGGCCTGGGGTATTCCGGGTTTGATGATGTATTTTGTATTGAGATTTCTGGCTGAAGGCATGGGATTTACCAGACCCGGTTTGTACATTGCTGTAACGGCGTTATTGATAAAAATACCCCTCAATTTCATCTTTATGTACGGTTACTTAGGTGCGCCTGCACTCGGTGGTGTGGGTTGCGGTGTGGCAACTGCCATTGTTATGTGGTTCGAGTTTTTATTTATTCTCACCGTTGTGCTGCAACCCAGATTTGATTCAGTGGCATGGCGGAATAAATTCAGTTGGCCACAATACCGCCATATCCTGCCGTTGGTAAAGATTGGTGCGCCCATTGGCGCGACTATTTTTCTCGAGATGGGGATGTTCTCTCTAACAACAATTTTATTGGGCAGATTGGGTGCAGAAATTGTCGCTTCGCATACCATTGCTGCCAACCTGGGCGGCATCACCTACATGTTACCGCTGGCCCTTGGTATGGCGGCAACAATTCGAGTTGGATTCAACATTGGCACAAAAGAGTTGGCGCTGGCTCGAAAAACCAGCGGTGTCGCTATGAAGGCATCCCTGGCGGTAGCGATTATTGCCGGAATCTTGATAATACTGCTGAGAGAGCAGATCGCATCGCTTTATTCCAATGATCCTGAAGTGATCGCACTGGCCAGCGGACTGATGATATTTGTGGCTGTCTATCAGATATTTGATGATACCCAGGCGACGGCATTGGGTGTGCTAAGAGGGTATAAAGACACCCAGGCGCCCATGTGGATTACATTGTTTGGCTACTGGGTCATTGGGTTACCCGTGGGATACACGCTGGGCTTTGGACTTCTGGGTGACCCCATGGGTATCTACGGATTCTGGATTGGTTTACTCGCGGGACTCGCGATAGTTTCCGGACTGATCAATTTGCGTCTCTGGTTCACCAGCAGGGATACAGATCTGGAGAAGAGGCTTGCTCAGCCCTCGTAAGGCGCAATTTTCAGAATCGTATTATCGATATCGGACGATAGATAGATGACACCCTGGTTGTCCACAGCAATACCTGTGGGCAGGAAACTGGGGGGCAAGCCCGGATATCCTCTCAGACCCAGGGGCAGTTCATCGGCGATAATTTCAGTTGATCCATCGGGCTTAATTTTGAGCACTCGCCGGGCACCCACTTCGGCGACGAACAGGGAACCCCTGGCATCAATTGCAATTCCTTCAGGCATTGACAGGTCCGTCTTTACGACTGTCTGCTTGCCGCTGTCCAGTTCGATGCGGATAATCTGCCCTGAACCTGCATCTGTTACATAGATCGTTTTGCCATCGGCTGTTATTGCGAGCCCCATGGGTTCCGTCAGATTCTCCGCCAGGACCTCACGGGTTGCGCCTTCATCACCGGAGACTTTTAAGATCTTACCGCTACCCGTTTCTGCCACGATAACCGACCCATCGGCCAGCTCCAGCAAACCACCCGGTGCACTGAATCCCGTCCAACGCCAGATGCGCTGCTCGGTCTGCTTGTCGTAACCCTGTACCATACCGGCATTAGAGCTGCCGATAATCAGGTGGTCGCCATTGGCAGTAACTGAAACCGGGTATTCATGGTCGGAGATGATGCGTGATACATCGCTCACTTCGCCTGACTCAATGTTTACTTTGCTGAAGCTGAACAGATCGGCTACATACAGCAGGTCGCCATCCAGGGAGATACCGGCGGGTGTTGTCAAAGGTCCCCCGACCACCGTTCGCAATTCACCTGATTCACGGTTGACTTCATAGATGGCATTATCTGACATGTTGGTGACGAACAAGCGGTCTTTGCTGTCGAAAGCCAGGTTGTCCAGATTGGAGGGTGCCGTTGCGATAAGATGTTTCTCGCCGGAATCGATATCAACCTGAAAAATCTCCCCGGTTTCATTGTCGATGACATGCAGGACACCTTTGGAATCAAAATTAACTGCGGCAGGAACAGTAAATCCATCCGCGATGACGGTTAGTTCTGCTGTGTCGACATCCACTCGTACTATCTGCCCTTTGAACCAGATTGGACCATAGAGTTTGCCATCCGGACCGAAATCGAAGCCGTTCAGACCGCCCATATTTTCCATAATCATGCGTGGCGGTTGCTTCCCTGTGATATCGAATTCATAGAGCGCATCTGCCAGAAACACTTGCGTGGCGAATAACCTGCCGTCCTGTTTAAACGCGATGGAATTTAGTCCTGCCAGACCGGAGGCAATTTTAGTTGCCTTACCGCCAGCTGGCCGGGCATAGAGTTCTCCGAGCATAAAAGCCGTCCAGACCAGCGTGCCATCCGCGGAAAACTCGAGATCATCTGCCATGCCTTCCGGTGGACCCTGATAAAGCGACACGGCTCCGGTGTCAGGATCTACCTTGTGAATACTCATGCCGACCACACTGCCCACAAGGATATTGTCATCCGCATCGAACGTAAGGCCGTGAATACCATGAAATGGCGAACCGGGAACCAGTGTGGTGACCTTATAAGAAGGCTGTACAGCTTCATCCACGACGGTTGGGCTTTGATCCTGCTTCTGACTACAAGCGATGAGTAGCATACTTGTAAGAATAAACAGTCCTGATCGGATTAGCGCATGCATCACAAGTGCTCCAGATTTTCTGAATTCAAAGTAGATTAACACAGTTTATGCTCAGCCATTATTCACAGCCCAGTCATGAATCAGTTGTGATATGCACCCAGTCACTTTTTTTGCCGTGGCTATATCCAGAAATTCATTCGGACCGTGTGCGTTTGAGAGTGGACCCAGCACACCGGTCACCACAAATTGCGCCTCGGGAAATTTGACCGCAAGAAACTCCATAAAGGGGATACTTCCACCGCACCCCATGGCAACGGCATGGTTACCGAAAAAATTTAACGACGCCTGTTGCAGAGAGTTTTCCAAATGTTCTGAGTTGATCGGTGCGTGCCAACCGGGATTGGCGGAGTCCATATCGAATGTAATATTTGCCCCATGGGGTGGATTTTCCAATAACAATCTGGTGAGTTCTCTGGCTGCCACATCTACATCTGTGGTTGGGCTTAGTCGCAGTGCCAGCTTCGCAGCGGTGAAGGGACGCAGCACATTCCCCCCGGCGGCAATTGAAGGTACACCGTCCATACCAGTGACAGACAGAGAAGCATGCCAGGTATTGTTCAGTACCAGTTCGGTCGCATCACTGGTGACCGGTGTACCTTGCCCGGCAAAAGGGTACATAGACTGGAAGTCGTCGGCGAGAACTTCCGCAGCTGCTTTGGCTTCCTTTAACCGCACGGGCGGGATCTGCTGCTTCAAAAAATCGGGGAGTATTTCACCCGTGCGGTCATCTTCCAGACGCGAGAGTAACTGCCGGAGTATCCTGAAGCTCGAACTCACAATGCCACCCGCTGCACCGGAGTGAGCACCTTCTTTCAGGACTTCGACTTTCAGAGTGCCGATCAGCATGCCGCGCAATGAAGTTGTACACCAGAGTTGATCGTAATTCCCGGCAGTAGAATCAAGTGCAATAACGAGGCCGGGGGTACCCACCCTGTCAGCCAACGCATCCATGTAAACCGGGAGGTCAGGGCTGCCGCTTTCCTCGGAACACTCGATAATGATCACGATTCGTGGCAGAGGCAGATTCTGGTCTGTCAGTGCAAGTAAGGCGGCCACGGAAGAATATATAGCATAGCCGTCATCGGCGCCGCCGCGACCATACAAACGGCCATCCTTGATAACAGGTTGCCATGGGCCAAGATCCGCTTGCCAACCTGTGAATTCAGGTTGTTTGTCAAGATGGCCGTACAAAAGTACCGTTGCTTCTGCATTACCGGGAACTTCAATGAGAATTGTGGGGGTTCTGTTCGCAATTCTGTGCACTTCAACGTCCATGCCGGGAACCGAGTGGTTTTTACACCAGTCCACCACATGATTTACGGCTTTGTCCATGTGTCCATTGGCCTGCCATTGCGGATCAAACATGGGTGATTTGTTGGGAATCCTGATGTATTCACTCAGGCTGGGAATTATCTCTCTGTCCCAGAATCCGCTTAAATAATTCTTGATTTGTTCAGTGTTCATTAGTCCGCTTATCCTGTCGATCTATCTGATACCATCATATCCCATAGCCAGTAAATAATTTATAGTTGATTTTGATACCGATTCTCCTACCTTCCTTAACAGTGTGTAGCGCAGCATGATAAAAAGGACCGAGATGTCACACAACATGGATCTTCCGGTTTTTAGTTTGCCGCTTGAGGGGCAGTTGATCGATAGATTTAAACTTCTGGAGATCATTTCGGAAGGTCGCTATGCGAGACTTTTCAACCAGCAAAAAGAGGACTTTTATGCAAGTCATCAGTCTGAATGGGAGCTGGAAATTCCGCGCCAAGAACAGTCGTGCCCGACTTAAAGGCAGACTTAAGGGTCAAGTACCGGGAACAGTGCACAAGGATTTACTGGCGACCGGTAAAATAGGCGATCCCTTCTACAGGGATAATGAAAAACATCTGCAATGGATCGGTGAGACAAACTGGATTTATACAAGAAAATTCCAGGTCCGGAATAAACTGCTGGAACACCCGAGAGTGTTGCTGAGATGCAAGGGCCTGGACACAGTCGCGATCGTGAGGCTTAACGGCAAGAAGATTGCTTCGACGGACAATATGTATAGAACCTGGGAATGGGATGTAAAAGAGTTACTCAAGCCCGGCTACAACCTTATTGAAATTGAATTTGAAGCGGCAGGAAAGATAGTCCGGCAACAGCACCAGAAACATCCTCTGCCCGGGTGGTATGGCACCATGGTACAGCAAGGGTTTAACTGGCTCAGAAAAGAAGCCTGTAATTTTGGCTGGGACTGGGGTCCCGTGCTTGTAACTTGGATTCCCGGAGATGCCATAGTTACACGCTTTTCGGCGTCCGATTATGAGAAGCGCTTGTAAGACGCAGTGGACGCCAATATGAATATGCTTCGGGTTTGGGGCGGTGGCATCTACGAGGAGGACTGTTTTTATGATCTGTGCGACGAGGTAAAAGGGGTCAGGTCTTGATATAATACCTTTAATATTGTACAGTCCGTTGCATGTCCAGACCACTACGCATTGAATACGAAAATGCATTCTATCACGTGATGAACCGTGGGCGAGGGCGTCAAGCTATCTTTCACAATTCGGCGTATTATGAAGCCTTTCTGGATAGCATTGAGGAGACCCACCAGCGCTTCGGTCTGGTAGTCCATGCCTACTGTTTGATGAACAACCACTATCACCTGCTGGTTCAGACTCCTCGCGATAAGCTGTCGCGCTGTATGCGCCATGTTAATGGTGTCTACACCCAGCGTTACAATCGAATGAAAAAAACAGATGGTCCATTGTTTCGGGGTCGTTACAAGGCGATTCTGGTAGATGCTGAGGCTTACGTGTTACCACTGAGTCGCTATATCCACCGAAATCCCATAGAAGCGCACCAACCGCTGGGCTGGAATTTGGCGGATTACTCCTGGTCCAGTTATCCTGCTTATGTCAACCATACCAAGGCACCAAGCTGGCTGGAGCGAGATTTTACCTATAGGTTGCTTGGACAGAATAGAAGGTATGCCGGTTATATGCGTTACGTCGATCAGGACAACGACCAGGAACTGATCGACTTTTATGACCAGAGCAAGCTTAAACCCATACTGGGAACCGAGAGGTTCATCCAGCGAGTGTTGGGAGATAGAAATAGCGAGCCAATCAGGTCCAGGCTAACCCGCTCGCTGGAGCGAATGCCGGATTTGGCAGTAATCGTTGCGAGAGTTGCGGATCACGCTGGCATGGAGATCAGCGACATTGTGCATTCCAGTCGAGGTAGAGGGAGTAAGAATATACCGCGATGGGTAGCGATAACCCTGGCTCGAGAGCTGAGCGGAAGGCCGCTGGCTGAGATTGCCAGGTACTTTCACATGAATCACATTAGTGGAATTTCCAAAGTGGTTAACCAATTATTCAAACATGAACAGCAGGACAGGAAGGTGGCGCGAATGCATAAAGTATTATATCAAGACTTGACCCCTTAAAGACCCCTTAAAATGTCCGCTACCAGGAGGTAAGTTTGAGCATGGCAATTGAAGAGTTCAAAGCGGTTCAATACCGGGTTGAGAAAGGTATTGCCACCATCACTCTCAATCGGCCCCAGCGAATGAATGCATGGACAGGCAGAATGCACACCGAATACAGAAGTGCATTGCTGCTGGCAGAGAATGATCCTGAAACAAGGATTATTGTAGTCACCGGAGCAGGCCGGGGATTCTGTGTCGGGGCTGATATCAGGGCACTGGAAGGACATGTGGAGAAAGGTCGTTACGATCCGGGTACACCGGATAAATTGGCTGAACCCGGTTTTGGTGTAAGATCGGAGTTTGATGCCTCATTCGCCTACCACTTTGGCCTGACTAAACCGGTGATTGCGGCTATCAATGGGCCTGCAGCGGGAGTTGGCCTGGTGCTGGCTTGCTTTGCAGATATTAGATTTGCTGTAAAGGGGGTCAAACTAACCACCGCTCACGGTAAACTGAATTTGCCAGCCGAGTTCGGGCTGTCATGGCTTTTACCCCGCTTGATTGGATTAACCAGGGCCAATGATATCCTCCTGACCAGCCGTGTAGTGATGACGGAGGAAGCACTTGAAATCGGACTGATTAACCGGCTGTGTGATGCAGATGAATTGATGCAGGTTACCTACGAATACGCCAGGGAGATGGCTCAAAATATTTCTCCTGGATCGTTGCGAGAGACCAAGCGACAGATTTACACTGATCTGCACCGGGATGCAGCTTCTGCAGTAGAAGAATCCGAAGCTCTGGTTCGCAGTATGATGCAGGAACCGGATTTTCGAGAAGGTGTCGCCGCGCTGACAGAGAAAAGAATACCTAATTGGGGAACACAGGAGTAATCAATGAACGAAGCTAGTAGTCCGGAAGCCGATTCAAGGGTCAGTTATGTACATGCGCCAGATTACGGTTTGAATGAAGAACCCTACTATCTGGCCCTGGGAGACGAAGTTGAGCTATTTCAGGCTGCCTATGACGAGCGTTTGCCGGTTCTGCTCAAGGGTCCGACTGGATGTGGCAAAACCCGATTTGTGGAGTACATGGCTTATCAACTCTACAGAGGGGCGGCATCGGATCCGGAACGACGTAGAGTGCCGCAACCACTGCTTACAGTTGCCTGCCATGAGGATCTGAGTGCTACCGATCTGGTGGGGAGATTTCTGCTACAGGGTGAAGAAACGGTTTGGCAAAACGGTCCCCTGACCAGAGCAGTTAGTGAGGGAGCAATATGTTATCTTGATGAAATAGTTGAAGCCCGTAAAGATTCCACAGTACTGATTCACTCCCTCACAGATCATCGCAGGATGTTGCCCATCGAAAAACGTGGCACCATGATTGATGCACACCGTAATTTCCTGCTGGTTATTTCCTACAATCCAGGTTATCAAAATATACTTAAAGATTTGAAACCCAGCACTCGGCAAAGATTTATCGCCATTGACTTTGACTATCCTGCAGAGGAAGAGGAAGCGAAGATTATCGTTCATGAGAGTAAAGTGGATGATTCTATAGCGTTAGACCTGGCCCTGCTGGGCGCGAAAGTAAGGCATCTGCGCCACCATGGATTTGATGAGGGGGTCGGTACCCGTTTGCTTATTTATGCCGGGCAGCTGATTACCCGGGGTATTTCACCCCGCAGAGCCTGCGATGTGGCTGTATGCTCGGGAGTAAGTGACGACGCAGATGTTCAGCAAGCAATCGCAGAGTTGGTATCAACCGTATTCGCGGACTGATTATGAGCGGTATTGTAAGTCAGACCAGGGATAGGTTGGCATCCTTTGATGCTTCACTGGCGCAACGATTTATCCGTACGGCAGATGGATTCAGCCGGTCAACCATGTCAGGTGAAGAAGTAAATGACTGGGCGCGATTATGTTCTGAAATCGCATCCGCCGGGTGGCACACCTGGGAATCGACACTAGCATATATTGATACCTGTCGGGATTTGCTAAATCATGATTCAACACCCACGGGTCTCGCGCCAGAAACCGAACTCAGTACAGAATTGTTACTGGACTGCGGAAAGTATGGACTCAATCTCGCCAAACTTGCCCATGAACCGGCCACAGGATACTTCAACAGCCTGAGAGAGATGCTGCTTGTTGGAAATCTAAAATATCGGGAGAAATGGCAACAAACGGGTTTGATGATTCATCGTCATCATTCGCGTGGGTCAGTTCTTGTTACTGCATACTTTACTGTCAGTGGAGTAATAGTGCGCCAAAATTCCCCAGCAGAGTTTTCCTGTTGGATTGACCTGGTTGCCAGTCTGGTTCGGCAGCAATCGGAGCCGTTCTCTGCAGAGCCTGATCGACAGGCGCCAGAGTTCCTGCACGAGTTTTTCGCCCTCTGTAACCGGTCAATTCACAAGTTGCCATGGTCCATGCTGATGCAAGTGCCGCGTAATCATCTTGTTCAGTTCCTCGAAATTTATCCCTGGATCAATGATTGGCAGGAAGACGATATATCCGTGGTGTGTGAGTTAGTCAATGTATTGGCGGGCAGGGAGGATGAAGTGGTTGACCTCCTGTCAGCCATGACAGGCAAAATGGCATCAGTTTCACCTGTGGAACGAGAATACGTGCTGCGTACCTGTCTCAGGTTAACCACACTTGAAGCGATGCCGGTATTGGCTTTTTTATCCAGCCTGGATCAACTACCGCTTGAATCTCCCGAGAAGCTGGAACAGTGGGTGAGCAGAGGAATGGAACTGAGCCAATCAGGTCGACCTGCTGCGACTGCCTACTTCGGGTTGGAATCGGCTTCAAGTATCGAGCAACTTCATGCTATAAAAGGCCAGGTCAATTTCGATGAGCAGCAGCGATTGTTCCACTTGTATAGTGAAGGAATTACCGGTAGGAAATTTCAGATCGAAGCGGTTATTTCCGAAGCGGAAGGGTACCGGGATTTTTCAGTAGCAAAGACCGATGGTAAGCGCATCTATCTCCCTGATCAGATTTCTGTATTCCCGACCATGGAAGAAAATAAATCTCTGTATAAACTGATGCTGCTTCACCAATTGGGCTTTTTCGAAGCAGGAACCTTTGCGTACAAAAATGGAGATAGTCGCAATCCGTTCACTGATTTCTTTGCGCAGTTTGAATACCCGGAGTTAGCTTCGACTCTGTTTCAATTACTTGAAGACGGCAGAGTCGATTGGTACCTGTTCAGGAAATACAAAGGCATCCGCAGAGAACTCGAGTGGTTGATGGCAGTATCTCTGCAGCAAAGACCTGCGCTGGAAATATTGAATTCCCGGATTGGGTATTTACTAGAGATTATAGTCCAGTATACATTGGGTAAAACCGGGTTCGAATTCCCCAGCGAAGCAGCTCTGGGCAGGCAGGTTATCGAAATTACAGCCACGTTGAATCAGCCGGGTTCGACTGTACGGGACACAACTCAAGCTGTTACAAAAATATATGGGTTAATCGCGGCACTCAATCCGACACTTCAACCTGAAATGCCGACAGTTGTGAATGCAGGAAATGATTTCATTGATGAACCATGCAAACCTTCGTTAATGGCAGAAGGCTGGATACCGGAACCGGTTGATTATCGGGGTAGTACCACGCCTGAAGGTGTATCACTGGGAATGACGCTGCAAGAGCTCGAAGCGGCGCTTGCCGATTTGCTGGATGAACAGGGCGCGGATGGTGCTTCCAAGGTAATTGATCCATCCAATGTGAGGATAGAACAATTTAAGAGGGGGGATGTAAAAGACGCTGTTGCTATGTTTCTGACCGACCTGGATGTGCAGTCAGCAGACCAGGGTATGCAGGCTGAAGATCTTGAGGATGCTCTGGAAGAGATAAGAAAAATGCGAGTGATAGAGGAGAACTCAAACAGGGAAGCCGGTATATTCAAATACGATGAATGGGATTACCAGATACAGGATTACAGAAAGAACTGGTGCAAATTACATGAAATAGTTCCCGAAGGTGACGATGAATTGTTCGTTAGTAAAACTATTGAAGCCCACAAGCCCTTACTCTCCGAAATAAAAAAACAGCTGCAAATGCTGAAACCTGCGCTGCAGAGGAAGGTCAAGGGTCTTCTTGATGGTGAGGAAATTGATCTGGATCGTGCAATAGAGGCCGTAATAGATCGCCGCGCCGGTATCAGTCCCACTGAAGGGGTCTATATCCAGAGATTGCGAAAAGAGCGAGATGTTTCGACCCTGTTCCTGCTGGATATGAGTGCTTCAACGGATGATGTGATACCCGATCAACCTTCGCCTGGCAGTGCAACAGACGGTGAAGTGAATAAGGAACCGCAGAAAACCGAGGCTGAAGGCGATGATTTTCTGAGTATGTTTTATGCGGATGATCTTAAAGTAGAAGCGGTTAAAAAAAGAAGAATCATTGACCTTGAAAAGGAATCAGTGGTGTTGATGGCGGAAGCACTTGAAGAACTGGGAGACAGCTATGCTGTCCACGGTTTCTCAGGCTATGGTCGAGATCAAGTAGATTATTATGTCTGCAAAGATTTTGATGAGCGCTACCAGGCGGAAGTGAAAGGCAGAATCGGTGCCATTAAGCCCTGTCGTTCGACGCGCATGGGACCGGCCATCCGCCACGCAACATGGAACCTTACGCGCACAGAGTCCAGGGTCAAGGCGCTGATTATCATCTCTGATGGTTATCCCCAGGACTTCGATTATGGACAGGACAGAAATAACAAGGACTATGGTATTCAAGACACTACCAAAGCGTTAGCCGAGGCAAGGCAAAAGGGCGTTCAGACATTTTGTTTGACGGTAGATCAGTCCGGGCACGATTATCTAAGGGAAATGTGCCCGGACCAGCAATATATGGTAATTCAGGATATCGCACAATTACCGAAAGAATTGTCCAAGGTGTATCAGGGATTGACAACTTGAATTATTGCGGTTGTCGGATCTGTTCAGTACGTTGATATAAGCTCGGCGTTGGCTAGATCGCTGAAGCGAATCTCCAGGACGCGAACCCCTTCAGACCCTCCTGTTCGGAATTCTCCATATTGGTCATCAGAGCGTTGTTGATCTGACCTGGATATACGGAATATTTGCGAATCCCACCGGATTAGTCGGAAAGTTGGCCAGTATATCGGGGGGGTTCTGGACATGTTTGATCAGTTAGCTGTAACCTATTGAATATACTAATAAATTGACCAATGGATTGAATGGTCGGAAAAGTTATTACTACTAAAATGTTAGATTCCGTGAGTATGCGCATATTCCTATACCTGACGAAGGAATCCTGGGCCAAAACTTGGGTTGAAGGTGGCCAGATACCGATCTCGCTGGCCAGTTCGTACCTCAGTGATCAGAGGCAGGGCACACACACCCGATGAAACGCTAATCAATGATATGGGGTTTGACATTGCGGAGCTTGAGCCGCTCATAAAGGTCAAGGACGGTGGTGGACTTCGAAATGCAACAATCCGAAACAATCGAGCTTACGGCAGGCAGCTCCCTGAAACCGAGGGAGGAAACTATTACCATGAGGATGGTCTGATCCTCTCCTTTAGCGTGGACCTCAGCAGCGATATTGCTACGAGGCTTCACAACAAGGAGGCGTGTGTTGAGATAGTCGATGTTGGTGGCTTGAAGCAGTGCGTAGACGAACAGCTTGGTGTAGTAGGGATCGCGGCAATGTGCGAATACACGAACGGTACAGACAGGAACCACTTCCTCAAATCCACTGCTGACGACTGGCAGAAGGAGTACCGCATCTTCTGGCCCGGGAGTTTCCCGCAATCTGTATCAATTCCAGGTGGGCTAGCGTGTGTGGTGAAGCTGCCAGGAAAATGAATCTAACATGAGCATGCACTCGAACAGTTAAAAGCATCACTCGTTTTGTGAATGCAAAACCAGCGCCACTTTTTACTTCCGGTGATGCAAGCGTTATAGGACAGTTTTATACATATAATAGTATGGCGTTTATGCCATAATTATGTATAATGCATAGATGGCAAAGTCATCATTCGAATGGGACGATGCAAAGGACTTGCAAAACCAGGAGAGTCACGGTGTTCCTTTCTCTCTGGCACAATTCGCTTTCATGGATCCAAATCGTATTATTGCTAGAGACTTAAATCACAGCGATGAAGAGAATCGCTATTTCTGCTTCGGTAAAGTAGAAGACGGAATTCTTACCGTCAGATTTACCTACCGAAGTAAACGCATTCGGATATTCGGCGCTGGCTATTGGCGCAGAGGTAAGAAAATTTATGAGCAAGAAAGCAATCTACACAAGTGAACCACTCGGAAAAGTGAAGATCGTACCCGACTTTTTGCCGAGCCCGGAAGAGCTCTCACTCAAAGAAGAGACTGTCAAAGTCACTATCTCCTTAAGCAAGTCGAGTGTGGATTTCTTCAAATCTGAAGCGCAAAAGAATAAAACTCAGTATCAAAAAATGATTCGGAGACTTCTCGACGCGTA
>JASJXV010000070.1 GCA_030123805.1 Gammaproteobacteria bacterium | reverse complement strand
TGTTGATGTCAAATGTAAGACCTGACCCCCAATCTCTGACCCCAATCGCTCCCGTGACCCCAATCTCTCCCGTTGATGTCAAATGTAAGACCCCAATGCTGTTTAATATCGAATCCGTCTGGTCAGAAAAAAACATGCAGCTGCGCAAAGATTTCATCCCGGTTCTGAAATGGATCAGGGTCGTCACTTTCATACTTTCGGGCACCTAGCCGAAGCTGGGTGAAGCTGAGCGGAAAGTATTGATATTCGACAGCGTAGCGAACTTGATCGGCCATGCTGTTGCTATCGTGCATGGCTGTTTCCCCGGTGATTTTTATATAGTGGCCCTGGGCGATGCGAATATTGGCTTCAACAAAGCCGAGCGATAGCTCCCTGTCCGGCACCCCCGGTTGACGGTCATCGACCCGGTCGTACTCCAGTAACCAGGTGACCTGGCCAGTTCGCAGACCGACAAAAATGCCCGCCATGGTCCTGTCGACGGTGTCGGAATGATTAACGTTGACACTTATACCCACTCGCCAGCCTGGTTGCACGTAGGTGCCCATAAAACTGAACTGCTTGCCATCGTCTATTTCAGCGGCACCACCAGTGCCGTTGGTGGCTGCCAACTGGAAACTCCATGCATCCCTGATATAGCCGATCTCCACCCCGTTATCCGCCGTATTGAAGTTGATATTGGATAGTTGTCGAATAAAAGCGGTATCGTCTTCAAGGCGCAAGCCGAAAGGCAGAAACATCTTACCGGCCCTGAGGTAGAGACTGTCAGACAAATTTAGCCTGACCCACGCAGCACGATTAATACTGCCGCCCGGTGCTATCTTTTCATCCAGATAAAGGCTTACGCGATCATTGAGTTGTACGCCAACATAAAGGGTGATCCTGTCCGTGGAAAAATCCTGGTTGTCGTCAACATAGTCGATGTCTATTTGTCGTGAAGAAACGCGTACATCACTTCCCAGGGTGAATCGATCCGCAAATCCACCCATCCACAGTTTGTCCGACGACGATACTCTTGCCGGTAACTGCGTCTGGCTGAAGAGCGCTCCATACTGGTTACGCAATCCACCCCCTGTCGGGCTGATATGGCATTGCATGCAATGAAAGCCGTTTTCCACTGCCAGAAATGGTTCGGCTGTTGCATTCATCGCCACGAAGATAATTGTTACCAAAAGGATTTTTCGCACCGGTTACTCCTTTAGTCTGTTGGAAGAGTACAGACTCCGCTCCATCGGGGAACGGAGCCTGTGCGCAACGCGCACCATATCGATCCCTATTCAGGGGCACCCGCAGCAACCCAGGCACGGATCAGATTGATCGTATCCTGGGACAAGAAGGGACCACCAAATGGCATTCTTGATCCAGCAATTCCGGCCCTGCCTTCGATTTTCCAAATCAGGTAGCTCATATCAGGATCTCCAGGCTCGACGCGATCGAGTGACGGGATTTGAGTGCTGGGCGTATTCACCAGGTTATTATGACTGACAGAGGAGGCCAGAGACAAACCCCCGCTGGTGCCATGACAGGAAACACACCTTGAGTCGAAGATATCCTGGATCTCGCTGAAGGATGGCGCACTTTGACTCTCGCATGCGTCACCAGCACCCTGGCCATCGGAATTCTCCTGTCCGGGATTGGGATCCAGCGGGCAGTTATCGCTATTGTCTCCCACGCCATCGCCATCGGTATCCACTGTTTCGCCGGAATTCGCGGGAAACGCATCTGCATTATCGCCCACACCGTCACCATCGGTATCCTGAGTTTCACTGGCGTCATTGGGGAAGGCGTCCGCGTTGTCACCAACACCATCAGCGTCGCTGTCCTGAGACTCGTTAGGATCGTTGGGGAAGGCGTCGCTATTATCACCGACACCGTCACCATCGGAGTCCATAGTCTCGCCGGAGTCATTGGGGAACTCATCGGCATTGTCTCCCACGCCATCGCCATCGCTGTCCTGAGACTCGTTAGGATCGTTGGGGAAGGCATCGACCGAATCGTTTACGCCGTCGCCATCGGCATCCTGGGAGTTATCGACGGGATCGCTGTTATCACAGATACCATCCCCATCACTGTCCACCGTCTCGTTTGGATCTGTGGGACAGGCATCGGAATTATCTCCTACACCGTCTCCATCGGTATCGACAGTTTCCTGATCGTTTTCCGGGAATGCATCCGCGTTGTCGCCTACACCATCTCCATCGCTGTCCGCTTGTTCCTCCGGATCAGTCGGGAAGGCGTCGCTATTATCTCCCACGCCATCGTCGTCCGTATCTACCGACTCATATGGATCGTTGGGGAATGCATCATCCCTGTCGATGACACCATCACCATCACTGTCAGTGCTTCCCGGCGGCAGACGAGTCAACTGGCCGCGAATCTCACCAGCGGGGTACGCCGGTGTGTGCACATTCACATACATTTCACCCGCCAGGAAGGACACCAGCTGCTCCGCAGTAAATGTCTGGTTCTCTGCTGACCAGTGGTTCAGATCAGCAACACTTTGTTGCAACGCAAAGATTACTCCACCGTTAATACCTGCCGCACCGGCGTGGATGTGGGCTGCTGTTGCGTCTTCCACGCCGGTCGTATTCACGTGGATAGAGAAAGCGTTCGTAGCCAGGTCCAGGGTTAAAGCACTCACGCCGGTGGCATCGCTGTCAACACTGTCACCCACTGCTTGTAACGAATCCAGGGTTGATATCAAAACCTGGTAAGCCATGGGGACGACCTGTGCCCGTAATTCTCCGGCAGGATGATCCGCAGTGTGCAGATTAAAATAGAGCCCGGCACTGGCTAATTGATCGGTCAGGTCACTAAAATCGACGTCTGCTGCGAACCAGTGACCCGTGCTTGCCGCGTCCAGCGCCATGGGTACCACCACACCGCCGTTGGTTCCGGCAAGTCCCGCGTGAATATGAGCAGCGGTGAGATCAAGACTTGTCGTCAGGTGAACCTGGGCAATGTTGCTGCTCTCGTACAAGGTAACTGCAGCCCGGGCGAAACCATCAGTTGAGACCTGCAGGGGGACCTGCGCCTCACCATTCGGTTCGCCTATCACAACCTGGACACCATCCGGCACAACCTGCCCGCGCAGTTCACCCGCGCCATTTTCCGCTGTATGTACATTAATGTAGGTCTCTCCCTGCATCACAGCGTCGATCTGTTCCTCACCAAGGTTGGCAGATGTGCGCCAGCGGTTGGAATTGCCGGGATCTTGTTCCAGCGGCACGATAACAGGACCATTGCTACCGGCAAATCCCTGGTGCAGATGGGCTGCGGTCACTGTCAATCCTGTGGTTTCAACGCTGATGATAACTTTCCCGGTGGCGGGAATCAGGATCAGATCAGACCAGCCCAGGCCGGCGGATTGCACATCTGCGGTCTGCTCCCCAGGCGTCAGGTTGGTGCAGATGGTGATGATCTCGGGTAGAGCGTCTTCAGCATCGGTGAGAAGGGTGTTGAGATCGGTAATGGAGGTTTCCTGCGGGAGCATTACGATTCCCGTATCGACCAATTCATCCAACTCGGCTACGGCATCGCTGAACACCGCAATAGCCTTACTTCCCAGTAGTGGATCAGTGTCTTCACTCAGTAGCACACCAGCTACTTGAATATTGCGCACTATCTCAGCATTAAATTCATCCAGAACCTGTGAGATTGACCTGCGTTCGCTGTTCTGCGCATCCACAAATCCGGCCACAGCAGCAGCCAGGGACGTCACTGCCAGGACAACATCCGTCAGATTATCCACCGGTGCATTTTCTATATCGGTTAGATCCACCAGCGGGATTTGTGAAATCTCCGTCAGCTGATCCACATTCAGGGATGGGTAAATACGCTGTAGAAAATCGATTACCCTGTCATTGGCAACATCCAGGTTGGATACTGTCAGATCCTCCCCGCTACCCATCTCCAGAGCGAGTTCAGTGACGAACTCGGAAAGGGGTGATATGAAAACTAGACCTGACCTGTTATCGCCGTCCGCCGTGAGGCTGGTAATTGTAGCCCTTAAACTGAAACCGTCGGGAAGGTCGTAAGTCTCACCAAAGCTGGCGGCAAGAGCATTACCATCATCATCGATACCATATTCGCAGGTAGGCGTAACGTCGCAGATGGTGGTAGCTCCCGTACCATCCAGTGATATCTGCAGTGGTTCAACGACCTCTACCGACGTTGAAAAATCGATGCTGAAAGATCCATCACTACCACTGGTGGCCGTGGCACCGCTGACCGGGTCACCATCAGCATCGATCACCGAGACTGTAGCCCCCGCAATGACACCCTTGACCGCTATCCCCTGGATCGAATAACCAAAGGTTGGTTCTGGCGGTGCGGATTCTATTGGTGCAGGAGCCCGGCTACTGTTGCTGTCACTGCAGGCAACAGTCATGGCAAGCAGGATGCAGGTCCCGATATGGGAGCATCGAATTCTTTTCATTGGTTACCCCTCCTGTTATTCTCTTTATGCATTGAAAATCGTGAGTCGACCGGGAAGAGAGATCGGTTCAAAGATTTTCAATAATTTGCCGGTCTGTAAGAATAAAGAAAAAAAGCGACCACCTATGAACCATCGGCAACCCTCAAACGACTTACCTGCTGACACCTCTAGTGGTGTCGAATTGTTGCAGGAAAACAGAAACTCCGTGAACAAGATAGAAATCAGTTTGATCAGGGCAATCGTCCAGGAGGATCGCGTCGCAATGGCACAGCTCTACGACATTTATTATCCACGTTTGTACAGATTTCTAACGGGCATGATTCAGGATCGAGAGCTGATAATGGAACTGATCAATGATGTCATGATGATTATCTGGCAGAAAGCCGCCAGTTTCCGCAGGCGGTCCCTGGTATCGACCTGGATATTCGGTATCGCCTATCACCGGGCACTGGACCGGATTCGCAAGAACCAGAGGTACCGGCAGGTGCTGGAGGAAGCACCAGGACCAACTCCGATGGATAGCTCCCTGAACGAGTCGATCACCGCCAGGGACCTGAAAATAATCATGCAGGTTCTGACACCCGAACAGCAGGCTGTGGCGAAGCTTACATTTGAATTCGGCTACTCCTATCCGGAAATCGCGGAGATCCTGCAGATTCCTGTAAACACGGTGAAAACTCGCATGTTTCACGCCAGAAAATCGATGCAGAAATCGGTTAATCAGGGAGTCACCAGCAAATGACCACACACCAGCAAATATTGGAGCTCCTGCCCTGGTTCGTCAACGGCACCTTGAACGAGCGCGAACAGTCAATGCTTAACGAGCACCTTAAGGGGTGCGGAGAATGTAGCCACGAGGTGGAGATCCTGATAGAAACCTCAAAAGTGTTTCACGCCACCACGGAGCCGCCGAAGGACTCGATTGGCCAGGCTCGCAGTGATTTTTTGCAGCAACTGGAAGGCAGGAGTGAAACAGCTGGATTCCGGGCGCGGTGGATGATTCCAGCAAGCGTGGCAGCTTGCCTGTTGATCGCCGCCCTGTTTATGGGCCCTCTGTCGCAGCAGGAGGAGACCTTCAAAACCCTCGGCAACAATGTGTCTAACAGCGGGCCTGTGATTCAGCTGGTATTTCACCCGGATACACCCGAGAGAGCCATCCGGAGTCTGGTACTGCGCGATCAGGGTCATATCATTAGCGGACCCACCGCGCAGGGTGTTTATCGTCTTGAACTGCCCCTGGACAAGGACCCGCAATGGGTTCTGGAGAGGTTAAAAGCTCATCCTGACGTGAAATTTGCAGCGTTGGAGGCTAATCCGTGATCAGATTAGTTGTTGCCATACTACTGGCCACTGTGCTCTCCGCCTGCAGTTTACAGGCGCATAAACCCATAGAGGAAGGCACCTACATATTGTTGTTAAACATCCCGGAGGACAAGGGAACTGCAATCCTGTTCACGGGCAGCAAGCACTACCACACCAGCGGCAGGCAATGGGACTTGCCTCTTTCCCTGCGCGATGATATCAGGGAGATCGTCAATCATTACGCCTTGCATGTCGTCGATATATGGCCGCTGAAAAGCATTAACGAACTGTGCCTCGTGGTGAGGTTAGATTCGAGAGAGTTAGCTGCTCTCAAGTCTGACAGCAGAATTTCCGCCATTCAGATAGTGAATCATTTTGACGTGATGGGTATCTCTTACAATGATCCCCAGTTCACGCTGCAGTTTGGTGCGCAGACGCAGCAGTTAGAAAGATTGCATGAATGGTCCACGGGAGAAAATATCAAGGTCGGTATTGTCGATACCCCGGTGGATATCGACCATGAAGATTTGCGTGGTCAGATCGTTTCACAGCAGATCTATGTTAAGGATAACCTGGACCAAGAGGACCAGTTGCACGGTACTGCAGTTGCAGGGATCATCGCGGCGAATTCCAACAACGGCATAGGAGTGGTTGGTTTTGCTCCCGACGTCGCTCTTAGCAGTTATGCTGCCTGTTACTACCGGGATGGTTGGCAGCGTGCTGTTTGTGACACCTTTGCCCTGGCAAAGGCGTTAGCCGCAGCTCATGAGGATGAGCTGGATATCCTCAATCTGTCTTTATCAGGTCCGGAGGATCTGCTGCTGGCCAGGTTAATCAACAGCCTGGTTCGTGACGGTACTATCGTAGTCGCCGCTGACAACCCATCGTATCCAGCGAAACGTTTTCCAGCGTCCATGGATACCGTCATCGCGGTCACCACCCCCGGTGACATTCGAAGCTACCAGCCCCCGGCAGTCCGAGCGGTGGATGAACACCTGTCAACAAAGCCGGGCAACAGTTACCAGTTTTTTTATGGAACCTCCATGTCAGCAGCCAGGGTAACAGCACTGACATCACTTATGTTGAGCAAACAGTCCATCAGTTACCACCAGGTCCGGCTGATGCTGACCACTCTGCATGAAATCTGTAAAGAGAGTGATGGCGAGGGAAGTATCTGTTCCATGTCCTTCGCCGTGGAGACTGACGTTAACGGTATGAGCGCGGGTCTATGAAAGTTCTGCCTTTGACAATCTTGCTTGTTGTTACGCAGTCTGTGTCGGCAGAGATCCGTGATAATATCAGCGGCAATATCAATGTCACCAGCAACTACATTTACCGCGGCATAAATCGACACGGTCACAACCGGGCGCTCTATGGCAATTTGCAGTATGTCAGTGAAAAGGGTCTATATGCGGGTGTCTGGATGGGTAACTACAAACCCCTCTGGAGCAATGCGTCCGACACCGAAACAGACCTGTACGTTGGCTTCAATCACGATTTTAAATTCGGCAACAACATCGATACCTCTCTGTGGCTTGGGACGTACGATGAGGATACGACCAGGGACTACGATTGGATCGAATGGCAGATCAGCTACCACTACCATGATCGTTGGGGGTTCACCTTTGCCGTCGCCGATAATCTCTACGGATCCGATCAGCGGTCCACTTTTGCGGAGCTGAATTTCGTACACCAGACTAATCTGCTGACGCTAGTCATGTCAGTTGGCAACCAGCAGTTCGGCTCCCGGTACCTGTCCGATGTCACCTATCTGCACACCAGAGTTTCACTGGATTGGCGACGCTGGCACCTGTTCCTGGACCACAGTTTCACTGACGTGAAATCAGATTCAGCCGTTTTCAGCCAGAACTGGAACACGAGATCCAACGGAATCGGCCTTGCCTATACCTTTTAACGTGACCCTCGACGAGTATCCAGGCCAGGTAATTATCCCGCTTTGTTCCTGCGGGGCAGCACTTGCCTCCGCAGATTCATCGTCAGCTGCGACTATGACTGTGAATACAAGCAACAGGGCAACTATGAACGTGAATACAAGCAACAGGGCAACTATCTTTCGTGTTGTTTCTTTTTCCTTTTTGCCAAAGAGTGCCGCCATAATCGGAATCATCCAAATTTGCGTAAATCGCTAGAACAGGAATGCCTGGCTGCCTTTCGCTGCCGGGCAACTGCGGACGTTAACCTCCCGTTATTTAGTGTGGCATGCATGATAGGCATACTGCTCTGCCAGCCGCCGTGTCAACCCACCAAACAGTTGTTCCATTAATCGGTGCATTCTCGGTGTGCATTCTCAATACTCTCACAACTCGCCAATACGGCCGTCAACCATAAGAACAAGCAAACGAGCATAAAAATTTCCCATCTTGACCAATCCCGGTGGTTATATTCAAAGGCGTGACAGCAAGAAATAAGCCACCAATGCAAAACCGGCTTCAGTCTTGCTTATACTCTTTTGAATCAACGTCGATCGGCCAGTCAAATGATGCAGAAAACGGATAACCTTGAGAGCACAAACCAGCCACCAAAAGAGACTTGGGTTATAGGCTTAAGGAGCATGCTACTGGCAATTATTTTGGGCGCTGCACACTGTTTTTGGCGACGGTCTCATATGCTGCAACGGATGCGCCGTCTGGTCGGAATCCGGGTGGGTGCTCGCTGAACTCGAAATTGCGCCCATTGTTAACTATTATGCACGTCCCTTTTCATCCGGACGGAGAGGGAAATTGATGCACATTTTTTCTCAAATATGAGAGGATTCTCCTCATGATTCTCAATTATGAGAAAAAATACTATTAATTCCGATCTTCAGGCATTGGATTTTGGATCCTTTCCATGCCTAGACGAGTACATTTACCATTATTGGAAAAGCTCTGTTCGTGAACTTTTTGACAGTTTCAATATCCGCTTGTAATGAAGGCACCAACACCCATCTGTCAATAGGTGAACCATTGCCGGAATTTATACTCTCAGATTTTACGGGAAGGACACGGCTTTCCACAGAGTTCGAGGGAAGCGTACCGGGTGTGAATTTCTGTGCCTGCTGGCGTGGTCCGTGCCGATCAGAGAAGTTGGCCGTGAGCCTGTTACTGGGGCAAGATGTTTATCCACACACCTTGATATTTGAACCGACAGGAACCCTCGTGCATCGACTGATTGACGAGCGAGACTGGAAGGATCCTCAGGCAGCATTACTGCTGGCTGATCTACCTGGCATCTCTGGGGGTAACGGATGAGCAGCAAAAGCATGCCAAGTCCAACAGAAATATTGGATAGCGATACGAGAGACAACAGTCCAGGTCAATCGGTTATCCATAAAAACTTGCAAACAGAATCGTCTACTTCTGCCTCACCCTTCTGGTTATCCGGACTGAGATTAAAATGGTTTGGATTTCTGGCTGCACTGTTTCTTTACCTGATCTTCATGGTTGCAGATGTCGCCATGCAAAGAGAAACTCCGCTTCACCAGATTGAAGCGTATCAAACCATACAGCAATCAGAGGAAGCCCTGGTGAAGGCAGACCTGGCGATATTTCACGTCGTCACTGCGCTGTTTATCGATCTGGATGCCCAGGACCTGAATGCCATCGTGGCCTACTTTAGTCTTTTAAAAGAACGATACGCAGAACTTGAAGGGTTGTTTCCTGAAAGAGCAGAAGTTTTTAGCGACCTTGTCGAATTCCTGCCATTTGTACTTGAAAACCCCAGTCCTGGCAATCTCACTCAACTCAGTAAGCGCATTTCATTCTCGAAGTATGAATTGGATAGCCTGATGGAAATCAACCGGAAACGCAGACAGGCATTACTTACCGAGATTCGTGACGAAGCTGACCGCGCGGTTATCGAATCGCTAATTCTCGGTGTTTTCGGAATTTTGCTCTTTGGTGTCATCACTGGACTGTTCTTCAGGGGTCTTCTGGTCGATATCGCCTGCCTGAGAGCCAGAGTACTCGATGTTGTTAGTGGGTTTCGTGGATCCGCATTACAAACTAGCCGACAGGACGAGTTGGGAGAGTTATTTCACGGTGTTAACTACATGACTGAAACACTCGCCAGACGAGAAGAAGAGCTGGAAATCGAAAGGCGCAAATCCTCATATACAGAAAAAATGCGGGCGACCGAACGGCTCATCGGTGGAATATCTCATGAGATCAACAACCCGCTCACCTCAATAGAAGGACTGGCACGATTATTGCGAAAGGACCTTCAAGGCCTGGAACATCAGGAACAAGCCAGGGAGAAGATCGAAGAAATTTTAGACTACTCGGCGGGCCTGACTCAGGTCATGCGGGAACTGCACTTTCTGTCTTCCCCCGAGGCTGACCGCAATCAACTATACGACTTTAACCAACTCATTGCCCATACAACGGGGCTTGAACAGCTTGGACGACTGCGACAGGAGATCGATCTGAAACTGGAATTGGACTCCAGTCTCCCCGCAGTTTACGGTGTCGAAGAGCAGATGGGACTGGTAATTTCCAATATCCTGGAAAATGCCATTGATGCCTTGTCAGATGAGGACGGTGGTTCTCGACTCAACGGTGAAAGGCCAACCATTGTAATCACCACCGGGTTCTCCGGACAGAATCTCATCTGCTGCATTGAGGATAACGGTTCCGGTATCGCCCTTGACATCCAGGACCGGCTATTTGAACCTTTCTTCACGACCAAGACAAAGGGCAAGAAAAACGGGCTGGGACTGGCCATCTGTGAATCGATCATCGCCACTTATGCAGGAACCTTGACCGTTGAATCTCAACCTGGCAAGGGAACACGCATAAATATAAACCTCCCATTCAGCCATGAGGGCATCACCAGCCATGACCAATGAGGAGCTAGTCAAAGAGGTAGCCAGTCTGCGGGAACTTCAATCGGAGACTGAAGACAAGCTACGTCGATTTATACAAGCTGTTGAGCAGGGTCCTGTGGCTGTAATGATTACAAATCTGGCCGGGGACATTGAGTATGTAAACCCCAAATTCGAAGATATCACCGGTTATGGTGCGGCCGAAGTGATCGGCAAGAATCCACGCATACTCCAATCTGGTGAGACTTCAAGTGAACTATATAACGAAATGTGGAGCGAAATCACCAGTGGCCGCGAATGGCGAGGGGTTTTCCTGAACAGAAAGAAAAACGGCGAGCATTTTTGGGAAAGGGCGATAATTTCTGCCGTAAAGGGTGCCAATGGCGAATTCACTCACTATGTCGCTGTAAAAGAAGACATCACAGATTTAAGAAAAATCGAAAAGGATATCGAAGAGCAGCGGCTTAAATATTTCCATCAATCCAAGATGGCCGACGTGGGTTTACTGACAGCCAGCATACTGCATGAGGTTGCCAATCCCATCGCGGCGATCCACGGGATAATATCGGTCATGTTGAGGGAGGTTGAGAAGGATGAGGTATTCGAGAATTCCCTCGCAAATCTGCGTCTTGTGTTGAGTCTGACAGACAGGCTCACCGACATCACTCGAGAAATAGCTGAATTCTCGTCACCCCAACCCGATCAGATTGAACTGATCGACCTCAACGCTATCGTTCGATCTACTTGCCATCTGGTTCAACTTGACCAACGGTGGCGAAACATAACACTTTCAATAGACCTTGATCCGCAGATTCCCGCAATCATGGGCTACAAGGACCAATTATCACATCTGGTGGTTAATCTTCTGATTAACGCCACCGATGCGGTGAGTGAAGAACAGTCCCGGCAACCTCTAATCTCCATTCACACAGCTTGTGAAGACCGCCAGGTAATCCTGAGGGTTAAAGATAACGGTGTGGGTATGAATCAAGAGGTCATAGAACACGCTACCGATGCCTTCTTCACTACCAAAAAAGCTGGCAAAGGGACCGGTCTTGGCTTGTCGCTGTGTGATTCGATCATCAAGAGTCATCACGGAGAAATCAAAATCAAGTCCCTTGTCGGTGTTGGAACAGAAATGATTGTTTACTTTCCCCTGAGTGAAGAAGCATGAGAAGAACCGGTCGATCGTTACAAGTTCTGGTCATTGATGACGAACCGGCAATCCGGCAGATATTGGCAGCGCAGATTACAGATGCTGGTCATCTCGTTTCTACTGCCGGTGATGGCAGGTCCGCCCTTGAATGCCTCAAAAAAGGGGATATCGACGTCGCAATCTGCGATCTCAGGATGCCTGATATCGGTGGTATTGATGTTATCAGGGAAACAAGAAAGGCCGGTATAGATACAGCCTTCCTTGTAATGACCGCATATGCCTCTGTCGACTCCGCCATTCAGGCAATGCGAGCGGGTGCCTACGATTACATGTTAAAGCCGTTGCGAGATGACGATGTAATCAACCGCCTTGAGAACCTGGGTGATGTCATTGGGCTGAGGTCGGAAAACCAGGTTTTACGTCAAATCATCCATGGCCAGGAACAAGACCAGTGCGTCATGGCATCACCGGCAATGAATACAATCAACAAGTTGATTGAAAAAGTAGCCCCCACTGACAGTACCGTAATGATCACCGGTCCGAGCGGGGTCGGCAAGGGGTCTGTAGCCAGTTCGGTGCACACCCAGAGTCCACGCAAACGTGGACCATTTATACCAGTAAACTGTGGCGCCATTCCTGAATCATTACTGGAAAATGAGTTTTTTGGCCACACCAAAGGTGCATTCACCGGTGCGGATCGAGCCAAACGCGGTCTGTTTATGGAAGCTGACCAGGGTACGATCTTTTTGGACGAGGTAGGAGAACTACCGTTGAACCTGCAAGTAAAACTCTTGCATGTACTTGAAGATCAAACTGTTCGTGCCGTGGGCAGTAGTCAATCTAGGAAGATCAACGTGCGGATTGTCGCCGCAACCAACCAGGATTTGGAATTAATGGTAAGGGAAGGCACGTTTCGAGAAGATCTGTATTTCCGGCTAAATGTCTTCAGAATCGAAATTCCACCCCTGCGCCACAGACCCGAAGACGTCAGTCGGTTTATTGATTTTTTTGTCAAGAAAGAATCCCGGAAATTACGCATTCAGCACCCCATCTCTATTGATGAGGAAGCGCGAAACCAACTGTGCAGCTATCACTGGCCCGGGAACATCAGGGAATTACATAACGTCATTTCCCGTACATTGATCCTTGCAGAAGACTCAACTATCACCCCGGAAGATTTACCTGCCGAAATAAGCGCGACTGACAAGCCGGCCCGGATTTTTCACTTCTATGGCAGCGGCGATCTCAAGGAACAGATGCGAACCTTTGAGGTAACTGCAATTAGTCAAGCAATCGAAATAGCCGGTGGTGATCGCAAAGCAGCCGCAGCCAGGTTAGGTATTGGGCTTTCCAGTTTGTATCGCAAACTTGGTGAAGAGTCCGGCAAGCAAAACGAAAACCCTGCAACAGAGGAGACTGATAATGATTGATCTGAAACAGGCAGGCATAGCCTGTATGTTAGACATTCTGTCTTGTGGCAAACACGGTATTTGCCAGTTCCTAAAGAGGATGGAATTAACAGTATCAGAGAGTATGCGAGTAGCAGATGAAGTTGACAGAGGGGTCCACCTTATTGTTTGAAGTTACCAGCAAGCGTTTCACTCCCAGGCTTGTGGACACAAGTGACAATGCTAAAAAGATTTTTCCGGCAACCAGCAGCGCAAGGCTCCAGATACTGCTCGACAAAATTTCGTAACGATTAATAAATGGGCCATGATCTAATCTATGCCAGCGTATCCCCAGACTCAGACTATATAGTAATATAGTGTTGCTTTTGGAAAAGAGGTACATTTTGACACACAGCAGTCATCAATACGAAGATGTATTAGATAACATCCAGCAGCCAACAGATGTGAGGCCAACGAGAGGAAAAGAATTGTGGTTTCAGCAGAATACAGGATGTTCAAGGTCAATTAATCCGACGGTAAAGGGCTGGAATGCGTATCATAAAACTCGCTGGCAGGATTGCAGCAAAGTCTTCAACTTCTCTTCTTTTTCATTTACGGATGCAGCCAAGGTTGATGTCCTTGCTGCAACAAGTTTTACTCATACTGATCTGTGTCATCTTCTCTAATGCAGCCAGCTCTGATCTGCTGGTTGTGACGCGCACAGATACCGCAATATCGAGCTTAAGTGTTGAACAGTTGTCAGGTTTGTGGCTGGGTAAATTCAGCCGGGTCGAGGATACTTCTCTGGAAGTGATTGACATCAATGAAAAAAGTCCGCTGCGTGCTATTTTATATGAAAAAGTGTTGGGCTTGTCCGATCGCCAGTTAAAGTCATACTGGGCAATAGCAGTGTTCCGGGGTAATGGATTTCCACCTCGCATGGTTGCAACAGAGACCGACGTGAAGCAATGGGTGCTCGAACGCCCGAATAGAATTGGATACTTGTCGACAGAAGATAATGACCCGTTATTAAAAGTTTTGTACAGATTAAAAGAAGAAGGAAGAGATGAGTAATAATAGGATGAGGATTACGCTGCTTACGGCTCTGCTACTACTAGGGTGTACTGGCTCTGTTTTGGGGGACATCACAGTTTTTGGCAACCTTGGGATTCAGGATGATAATGAGGGCACCTGGAGCGACCAGCCCGTTAGCGGTTCGATTGATCTCTTTTATGCCGACCGGTTCGGGGACAAGTTTTCCGGGCTGTTTGAGCTGGTGTTTGAAGACACCAAAGGTCGTCGAACTCGGCATTTTGAAAGGTTTAGCGTGAAAGTAAAATTTTCCGATGCTCTGGAGGCATCCATTGGACGATTTCACATACCGGTTGGGTACTGGAATCGCGCGATGCATCACGGACGCCTACTGCATGACACAGCGGAACGTCCATTTTTCATCGCATTTGAAGAGACGCCCTATCTGGATGTCGTGATCCCTGTGCATATGCCGGGCATCATGATCAACGGACGCCTTGAAACCAGTAAAGCTACTTTTAAATACTTTGCTTTATTCGGTTCTTCGCAAGCTATTAAAACAAAGCATGGGTTAGATCCAATGGCACCGCATCGTCCTGCACTGGAACCACCGAATAAACTGGATACTGATCACCTGGCCATAAGCCTGCGCGCTGTTTATCAACCCAGAAAATCCAGTTGGTCGATAGGCGTGTCTGCTCTCACACAATCACCGACAGATGCATCCGGTCGCAGCAAGGGAGGATTATTCACTAAAGATCAGGAGATTCTGGATCAGGATATAGTTGTTCTGGACTACCAATGGCAAGGTACAACTGTAGAGGTCATCTCAAGTGCCTACTTTATCCGCAATAAGCTGAAAGTTCTCTCAGGCAATGACTACTCCGCTACCGCATACTACCTTCAGGCTGTTTACAAATCATCAAGTCGCTGGCGATGGATTTACAGACATGAGGCGCTCCGCTCAGAAACGGGAGATGAGTATTTCAGGATTCTCGGCGCCAATGATCAGAGTCATAATATATTTACAGCCCGTTTTGACCTGAATGACTCTCAAGCCCTGAAGTTTGAGATCGACTTTCTGGACAGCAAGGCGACCGGCATTGCGGATAGAACAATCTACCGGATGCAATGGTCGTTTATGATTCGTTAAAAGCAAAATATCTATTCGATAAGCAGGTTCAGTTTCACTGGTCCTTTTATCTTCATGTTCTTCAGCCAATATCTGTCCTGAAGCTCTTCTTTAGTTCTCGCGATTTTCAGAAATGAGAACTTTCCCCGCGAAGATTCTCAAAAATGAGAAACGATAGTTGACCAGAAGCACCTGGGTGCTGTTGTAACTGGTTGTAACTAAAATCAAAAAACTCAAGTATGTCATTGATAATAAATGATTTCTTATTCTCATTCTTATCTTCTGTAGCAGCGACTATATAAAACTGGCATAAATGATGTATCTAGCACCTCAAGGTTCTTCTCAGACCTCGGCTATTGAAGCGAGGGGTCAGTGTGTTGCTGAATCCGCTCTGCGTCAAATATGGTTTCAAATTGGTGTAGTCGCAGAGCAAATATTTATCAAGGAGAGTTTAAGGGGGTACAAATTGAAAACTTTAGTTACTCGTAGTATTCCGATTGCCTGTGTATTTGCGCTCTTGTTTGCGGTATGGGCGCCGAGTGCATCAGGTATTCCCGCGTTCGCGAGGAAATATGAAACGGCCTGTACCACATGTCATACCATGATTCCAAAGAGAAACAGTTTTGGTGAAGCGTTCCGGCGCAACGGGTATAAGATGTCAGAGGGTGATGAGGATCTGATAAAACAACCGCAGATCAGCTTAGGTGCGCCCGCCTGGAAGGAACAGTTTCCCAATGCGGTCTGGCCGACAGACATTCCTTTTTCCGTGCCTTTTTCGGCCTATGTGCACCAGCGCCTGGTATACGATCCAACCCAAGACGACGATAAGTGGCAATGGGATGCCCCCCACGAATTCGAGTTGTTAGTCGGTGGCTCCTATGGTGACAATATCTCATTTTATGGAACCTGGGTGTTTTTTGAAAAAGACAAGAACGCGGTAGGACTGAAGCAGTTCTGGTTGCAGTTCGAAGATCTGCTGGGTCCCGAAAATGCCTTCAATGTCAAGATCGGCAGGATGGAACCGGCGATAACCTGGGGAAACCGGGACAATGACCGCAAGACCATGGAGCATATGCCGATATATGACATGCGCGTTGCGGATGGCAGTAAATGGCGCATGCGCGACCAGCAATCCGGCCTGGAATTGAACGGGATCCTCGGCAGCCGGTTTGAATATGCGGTAGGTATCGTTAACGGCGATAAGAAAACTCAAGTTTTTAAGCCGATGGATACTTATTTCCGCGTAGCCTATAAATTTGGGGGGATGGGCCTGGATGGCAGCGGCGGCGATTTCGATAGCCTGCGGCAAGTCAACAACTGGGAAGATAACTCTGTCAGCATCGGACTTTACGGCTACTCGGGAACGAACATGATGACCGCTGGCACGGACGCCTGGGAGAACGAATTTGACCGAATGGGCGTGGACGTAAAAATCCTGTTCAATCGGTTCGATGTCCGCCTGGGTTGGGTCGACGGCACGGACGATAATCCCAGCGCGCCCGGCGCCGGTGCTAAGAAAGACAGCGATGGATGGTTTGTTGAAACCGACGTCATTTTATATCCCTGGCTCAGCGTGGTCGGTCGGTATGGTCGAACTGAAATCGACGGTGCGGAAAAGAAGCACGTTACCCTGGCTCTGGTTGGGCTGATCAGGGCTAACATTCGCGTTTCTCTCGAGCTTTACAATGAACCGCATCGGAGTACCGATGAATTGCGGTGGGTAAAGCTGAACTTTCTCTATTCACTTTGATGCGGACGATATTCGGCTTCTAGGCTGAATCACGGAACACCCTGAGTTGCTTCGCTTCTCCCCGGCGAAGCAACACTGGGTGATCCTGTAATCAACGAGCCATTAGATTCGATACTTTGCTATCGAATTCAGAAGGGACGACATGAACATGAGAAGAGTGATTTTGAAGGCGTGTGCCCAGGTCTCCGGATACCTGACAATCCTGGCGTTCTGCACTATTCCCTTAGGGAGCATTGCGGAAGACACCGGAACGATATCCGGAA
>JASJXV010000183.1 GCA_030123805.1 Gammaproteobacteria bacterium | reverse complement strand
AAATGATTCTGGCTGGATTGGTCTGGATGATTTTTAGCCCCCTGGCATTCGCTAACGCCGCAGAAAACTCTGTGGCAACATATCTTTGGGATGACTCCCTTCACACAGTTCCAGCAAGGTCGGAGAAACCGCTGGTGCCTGCAGGGGAGAAAGTTGCAGACAAAGAACTATTGTGGCAGTCATTTCTCTTTTTATATCAGCCAGACGGGATATTTATTCGTATTCCTGATTATGCATTATGCTAGTGGAAAAATATGTCGGGAAATCAAGTGAGTGCAAGACTAAAACTCAAAATCTGAATCAGAAACATAGAGCTGGAATCATCAATGAGATGCGGTCAATGACTACTATTCATCTGCACAAGCTGCTGGAGGGGTTGTTGATTAATGCACCGGATTCACTGTTTGAATATATGAGCAGTATCGAGGACCAGAAACTGTTGACCATACACTTCAATGTGATGCGAGGTCTGAAGCTAGGCTATAGAGAATTAATAGCCGGATTCGATGGCCAGATGACTCTTGCCTGGAAAGCTTTGCTGCTAGGGAAATCGATTCCCTCACTGCAAAGTATAGGCGGCGAACCGGGTGAAAAAATGACCTGTTTCAGTCGCCGGGCATATAATCGATATTCGGTCCTGCTGGACATTCTTGAGACTAACATAGCGGCATTGATCAACGCAGAAAAAGTTTTTCATCCACTGTGCCCCAACTATCTGTATCTGTCGTTCTGGCATGCTACCGGGCAGCTTGGTCTTGGTTGTGAAGAACGTCTTTTAATTGTGCCGTTATTCAGCCGCTTCGTAACAGACAGTCTTGGTACCCTATTGGCCGATACCAACAATATGCTTGTGGACAAAATAGAATATGGTCATGCCTGAGCGAGCTCGACGACAGTACTTATTTCAGCGCATATGGGGTTACCGATTGATCAGTGCGATTAATCAGGGTTCCCATCCACAAAAGCTTGCAACCAGAACTGGTCACCATCTCGCTTTAAATGCCCCGCGGCAGGAGTTGCGAAGTGGGTGCCGATTATCAGAATCGACGCATCGGCGTATTTTCTTAACAGGTTATTACGCGTGACGATGCCCTCTTCAGCATTATAGTCGGCACTGCTGGACCATTCCGGTTTTGCGATTTGACATGGGTGATGGATACAATCACCTGTAATCAATGCTTCCTCTCCCTGAGATTTTATATGTACGCTCACATGTCCCGGTGTGTGTCCTGGCGTCGGTTCCAGCCAGATCTCATCCGTTATCTTGTAATTCATATCCACCAGATCAACAAGTCCGGCATTAAATACCGGTAGCACCGAATCGGCAATGACCTCTCCATATTTACCTTCATCTGCTTCTTTCGTCCAGTACTGATATTCCTTTTTTGCCATCAGATAACGAGCGTTGGGGAACGTGGGTAGCCATTTTCCATCCACCAGCATGGTGTTCCAACCAACATGGTCGACATGCAGATGGGTACAAAGTACGGTATCGATTGTCTCCCTTGGATAACCTGCCTCGACCAGATCTGCAAGGAATGGCCCATGCAACATGTTCCAGTTGGGTATGTCGCGAGGTTTATCATTACCAAGACAGGTATCGACGATGATCGTGCGATCAGGTGTTTCAATTACTAGCGCGTGAATGCTCATAATGAGACGCCCCTCATCATCCATAAAATGGGGTGAGAGCCATTTTATGGGTAACACTGCTTCACGGGTCGCGTCAGGTAGAATAAATCTTGACCCGCCAGTTACCTGCATCTCAACGATACGAGTTATTTTTATGTCACCGATGTGCCATCTATTCATATGGTTAGCGTTTGCCCATGGGACGGATGGCAGAAGCGGAAGAATGTGCCAACATCGCCTGTTTTTTATGTTCCGAGCAGGGATTCTACATATCCGGAACGGCTATCAACCTTGATGGTAACTTTTCTCTGGCACTGCAGAGCCTTGTTACCTCCTCGGGCGATTGCTAATGATTGTGCAATTCGATCTTCCACAATTTACCCAATGCCAGGAATAACAATGCCAGAATAATCACGGCGCAACTTGTGGCTAGAGTTGCGCCGGTCATGCCATGGTACTGCGCCACCAGACCAAAAGCGAGAAATCCCGGAATGCCACCCAGGCTTTCTCCAAACGCGGTGATCGAGGTGACAGTTGAACGGGCTTCGGTTTGGATTACCTGCTGTAGTGAGGCGCCGAACAGGGCGCTGCAGAGCCCGAATATACAGAAGCACAGGCACATACTCACCACCAGGAATGCCGCTTCCGCTATTGCCGCACTCATAAGTAGGACACCGGCGCATGTTGTAGCGAGCAGAATTCGGGAAAGTGATGTTTTATTGAATAGCCCCGCTGCCATCATGCCTGTAGATTGCGATAAATAGACCAGGGCACCCAGAAAGGCCACCGACTGCAATGAAAATCCCTTTTCTCTGAACATCGGTGTGACGTATTCATCATAGACCCCGAAAATCATAATCAGAAACGCAGAGATCAATAGAATGTACAGCACCGAGCGGTTGTGAACCGACTCCTTCAGGCCATCTCTCAATAGGGTGATGTAAGTCGACTGCGCAGACTTTTTCTGGAATAGGGTATCTGTAACCCAAAAAATGAATGGCACTGTCGCTGTCAACGGAATTAGCATACTGACAAGTAGAACCCAGTCGTAACCATAAATTATCAGGAAACCGCCGCAAACTTCTCCGACACCCACTCCCGCGGTTGCCGCAGCCCTGATCCTGCCATAGGTGCCTGGAAAATTTTGGCTCTCTCCCCATTTTTTCATCAGATCGAACAGGAGAGCTTCCCAGGCTCCCGAGCGTATTGAAGATCCAATGGCCCATAGTATGAAGCCCCCCAGATAACCGAAGAACTCCTGCCAGAGAAACCAGCTCAGGAATGCGGCAGATTTAAACAGTCCGCTGAGAACGATCAGCCATTTTCGTGAAAAACGATCGGCCAGTGCGCCGGAAGGTACTTCCAGGACCATGCCTGTCGCTGCCCATGCTGCAAAAAGGATTGACAGCTCAAAAGGTGATACGCCGTGCTCGCCAAACATAATAGCGTAGAGAGGATATATTGGTATGACTTCGCGAAAACCGCTATTAAAGTAAAACGCAAACAGGGTTTTCTTGTGTCCGGACTGCATCCCTTACCATTATCCTATGCCAGCTATGGAGTCAGTGTCCTCTTCAGGTACGCTTTTAATCTGTTCCAGGCGTGCAGAGCAGGATCCCTGTTGGCTTCCGGATCTCTGTCGACATGTAACCAGAATCCGTGTTGCACATCATCATAGATATGCACGTCATTGGGAATACCTGCAACTCGAAGAGCCTTTACAAAATTGTCAACATGTTCCCCGGTAATGCTTTTGTCGAGGCCTGCAAATGTACCCAGTATTTCGTGCTGAATGGATTTTAGTTTCTCCGGATCATCCAGTAATCTGCCATAAAAAATGGCTGTGCCTTCGTGGTTGCTACTGCCCAGTGCATATGAGAGGGCTACACCTCCGCCGTAACACCAGCCAATAGTAGCCACTTTGCCGTTGACATCCGCTCTGTTCTTAAGATAAGCAGCGGCAGCTTCAAGATTCTGAATCATCTCTTCCTGATTGGCATAACTTTCCCGAACCAGTTTCATGTTCTCTTCTCTATTGGAACCGGTTCGACCTGCATACAGGTCAGCGGCCAGTGCAACATAACCTTCGGCAGCGAAATTGTCCGCGACTTGCCGGACTCGATTGGTGAGTCCATTCCACTCGTGAATAAGAATGACTGCACCTTTCTTCTCTGCAGTAGAGGGTACTGCGAGATAACCGCGGGTTTTTTTATTCTTGTCAAAGTAATGCAGGTCCTGACCTTGCAGAGCATCCCCCTGACCGAGAATTGCGGCAGGTAATTGATCAGAGGTAGTCGGGTTGATGGCGATGTCGGCAAATACGCAGGTACTCAAGAACAGTAACGTTGCGAGGCAGATTGGTGTTTTCATTTTTATTATCATCTCAATGGACGGGATGGATGTTATTACAACCGAAGTGACGACCATATTCAACGCTGTACGATTAGTCAGAGGTTCCTGGACAGATTTTCTGTACTGACCAAGGTAAACTCTCTGTTATCTAAATGTCGAGGGCCATTAACAATGCCGGAAAATTTACCTACCCATATACAGAAAGTTCAGGAGACGGCCAGGCAGTTCATAGCAAAAGATCTGTTAACCCTGGAAAGCGCAATCGATGATGAAACAGATGAATCCCGAATTAGCGAGATTCGGGAAAGTGTCAGAGAAAAATCCAAACAGTTGGGGTTTTTCTATAAAACCCAACCGGAAGACTGTGGCGGAACCCCTGCATCGACTCTGGAACTGACGATGTTACGAGAGTTATTTGCTGCTTCCAATCTGCGGGTGGCTAACGACATATTTGGCCCGGGTCCGGGAATTCTGGCTAACGCCAAGGGTGAATTGAAATCTCTCTATCTGGATCCGGTCATTCGGGGAGAGAAGCGAGGTGCATTCGGATTCACTGAACCTGATACTGCCGAGCGACCTACCTGGGCCAGGCGCGAAGGTGATGATCTGCTTATTACTGGATGCAAAACCTATGTTACCGGTGGTGACACGGCTGACTTTGTGTCTGTGTTGGTGAACGTGGAGAAGAGCGATACCGAGGCAGGCGGCACGGCAATGGTGGTGGTGGATCGCAACGCAGAAGGATTGGTCATTGATAAAAAATTCAGCTCACTCGATGGTAGCCACCATGTCTCCATGACACTAAAAGGGGTGCGGGTACCTGTGTCCAGAGTGATAGGTGAAATGGGTGAAGGCATGCCCCGTGCTCTGGGTAATATTGGCAATGTTCGTTTGCAGGTTGCTGCGCAGGCTACGGGTATTTGCATGTGGGTAATTAACTACCTGGCAGAACATCTCCTCGCTCCCCATCGTTCGGGTACACCGCTAGGCCAAAGAGAAGGGGTGCGACTTCGCTTCGCTGATATGCGCATCGATACATTCGCAGCCAGAAGTATGCTTTATCGAACCGCTCGTCTCACGGATACCGGAGAGAATGTCGTAAATGAGACCATCGCGACCAAGGTATTTTGCACAGAAACAGCAGGACGCGTGGTGGATATGGCGGTCCAGTTGATAGGGGGCCAGGCTCTGGTCGAAGGTCATCCCATGGAGCGATTGTATCGGGTAGTAAGGTCCATGCGGTTGATGGAAGGAGCCAGTGACCTCCTACGCATCAACCTGGTTAAAGGGTGCCTGGAATTAGGGAAGGGGAGGCTGTAAATCCGGTTTGGGACAGCCATCATTCAGAGATGCAGACGATGGATGTCCCAGATTGGTTCCCCAGACGATGGATGTCCCAGATTAGATTC
>JASJXV010000069.1 GCA_030123805.1 Gammaproteobacteria bacterium | reverse complement strand
CAGAAGCAGACCTAAGAGACTACTTCGCCAATTAAGTAAACTGTCCCCAGATTTTAACACTATCGTTACAGATCAAATCGTTTTCTCATAGGTCACGGACGCGCATAGGCGATCCTCAGGGATATCGTAATAAGCACGCAGTAGTGCTTCAGAATCAGGCGATAATAGATAACCTGTCTGTTCAAGCAATGCACGGGCTTTGTAGTTCGCTGCATAAGTTCCGACCAAGACGCGGTCGACTCCTTCGATCTGGGCCTCGATGTATTCCTGCAATGCGCGTGCAACACCGAGCCGCTGATAATCAGGTGCGACATAACCATGCCGTAATAGGGCTACATCCCGAACGTATTCACGTCCCATGACCGCAATCAGGCGACCGTCGTCGAAAGCCCCAAACCAGTCCAATCGCTGAGCCTCGGTGTCCCAGCCCATAGGAGTCATTTCGGGGTCATGCAACTCCGATTGCGGCAAGAATTCCTCATACCATGCCGCGGCTGCATTGATGACATCAAGCGCCTCCGGCTGGTCTAGAGGGCTAAGTAGCCTGATCGCGATTTCCATTGTATTTATCCGTAAAATATCAGCTTCACCGACAAGCATACCTTAATGCTTCTGACTCAGTTGGTGTTACCCGTAGCTGAAAATTCAAAATTAATTGCACCCAGCGCCGAGTATATTCGGCGGATGAATATGTCGGCTCCGGGGACATACCGGCTGTTAACAATCCCATCAATCTCTGCAATATCGCGTCAAGATTTACTTCCGGGTAACCATTGATAGCGGACATTAGCCACTGTGATCAATTCACCTGGAATCTGGGGTAGTTGGGACGCACATTGAGCTAGTTCTCACGCATAGACAATCGTTTAGTGCTGGATCAGACTCGAGTAGGAAACATGCGAGATGGTACAAAGGGTTTTTTCTGGAGTTGGATGAAAACCAGGCATGGTTGGATAGCTACACTCAACTTCCGGCATTTGATCGTCGCAATATTGCAAATATGATTCCGTTGAAAATCTCCGCTTCTTATCTGGATCATTGCCACTTTCGGCTTTTGCTGCCGTGACAAATGGCAATCGAGAAGTATTGACTGTTCGACGAACGCTATTGTAGCTTGTTGACTCTCTATCCACTAACCTACAGGATTTGGGCCTTGATCATTGGGGAAGGTCGACCGGTTGGGAGCATATTGGGGGGGCATATATGAGTATTGTTGAAATATAATGTATGTTATTCAACAAGATACAAGCCGAATCATTGAGAGGCCCCGACCATCGGATAACCTAATCCAGTGTTGACAAGTAATCAGCGTGGCTTCGTTTTCGGATTGGTCACGGTGCTCTTCTGGTCGACCGTTGCAACAGCATTCAAATTGACACTGGCTCATCTGGACGTTTTTCAGATGCTGTTATTCGCCTGTCTAACCTCGGTGATTGTATTATTCATCATTCTCTTGTTGCAGGGGAGAGTAGGGCAGCTCAGAAGTTTGAGCAGATCCCAGCATCAGAGATCGGTTATTGCAGGCTTACTGAATCCGTTCCTGTATTATCTGATTCTGTTCACGGCTTACGATCTATTGCCCGCTCAGGTAGCTCAACCCATCAACTATACCTGGGCAATTACATTAACTGTTCTGTCGATCTTTATTCTGAAACAAAAGATCTCCGCAAGGGACATTATCGCGGGTCTGGTCTGTTATTCCGGAGTGCTGGTTATCTCTCTGCAGGGCAGCCTGACCGGTTTTCAAACCTCTCAGACGCTGGGCGTCGCACTGGCTTTATTGAGCACCATAATCTGGGCTATTTACTGGATCTATAACATCAAGGATGATCGCGATCCTGTGGTCGGCTTGTTCCTGAATTTTTTGTATGCACTGCCCATGATATTGCTTGCCTGTTTCCTGTTCTCGAGTGTCACTGCTGTATCAATATACGGCATTGCGGGCTGCATCTACATCGGTTGTTTCGAAATGGGTATAGCCTTTGTCACCTGGTCATATGCCTTAAAGTTGGCCGACAATACCAGCAAGGTCAGTAATCTGATTTTTATTGCGCCTTTCCTGTCACTTTGGTTCGTGCATATCTTTGTTGGTGAGGACATCTATGTGACTACCTGGATAGGTTTGGTGCTGATACTTGGCGGATTAACCTTGCAACGATTGGTACCGGTAAAGACCCAATCCAGGACTCGCGACGTATGAAGTACTGGTCTGCGATTGATTTGATAAAAGTAATCACTCAAAATAGCCATACGGAAATATTTGTACCTGAATAACGACTCTGTAGGAAAGGGCTTCCGAAACAGGAAGTCTTGAATTCAGTCGGTTCGACCCTATTGATCGTTGGGACACCAAGGAGTTTGAATTATGAGTGAGTCAGAATCTGAATTTATCCCCCATAGTGCCGATCAGAAGACAACTGAAGCCAAGCAAGGGGGTCTGATAAGACCAGAGGAAATCTTACCTGAAACGCTGCATCTTATACCTCTCGCCAGTCGACCCTACTTTCCAGTTCTGATTCAGCCTGTTGTGATTGACGAGAATCCCTGGGCTTCCAGTATGCAGGCGATGACCGAGAGCCCGCATAAATGCATCGCTTTGAGTTACGTAAAAACTGCGGGTGAGAGTATCCCAAGACCATCTGAAATCTGTGAGATTGGGTGTGTTGCAAGGGTACACCGGGTGCATCAATCAGAGGATAAGATTCAGTTTATAGCCCAGGGCTTACAGCGCTACAGGATCATACAGTGGGTAACCAGAGAGGTGCCCTATATAGTCCGGGTAGAGTATCTCAAGAATCCGCCGGAAAAGGATGAAAGCCAATTAAGAGCTTATGCTATGTCTCTGATTAATATCATTAAGGAATTGATGACGCTGAATCCTCTCTACAATGAAGAACTCAAGCAGTATCTGAATCATTTCAATCCCAACGAGCCGTCACATCTTGCTGATTTTGCTGCTGCCATCACTTCGGCAGAAGCAGAAGTGTTGCAGGAAGTACTGGAAACACTGCCACTGTTGGCACGTATGGAGAAAGTGTTGTTGATTCTTGGTAAAGAGCTGGAAGTTGTCAAGCTGCAGGCAGAAATTACAGAAAAAATGCAGGACCAGCTGAATGAACAGCAACGTGAATTCTTCTTGCGCCGCCAACTTAAAGCGATACAGAAAGAACTGGGCATTGCGAAAGATGATCGCCAGGCCGATGTTGAAAAATTTGAAGCGCGTCTGAAGAAACTGACGGTACCCGAACACGTTCAGGACCGAGTGCAAGATGAACTGGAAAAAATCGCCGTTCTGGAAACCAGCTCTGCTGAATACGGCATAACCAGAAACTATCTTGATTGGATTACGTCAGTGCCCTGGGGCGTGTATTCCACGGATAATTTTGATATTGAAAATGCAAGAATGGTGCTGGATAAGGATCACGATGCCCTGGATGATGTCAAAGAGCGCATTATCGAGTTCCTGGCCGTGGGCGCCTATCGGGGCGAGATTTCAGGTTCTATCCTGTTGCTGGTAGGTCCTCCCGGCGTGGGGAAAACCTCAATTGGACATTCTGTTGCGGAAGCACTGGGTAGAAAATTCTATCGCTTCAGCCTGGGGGGTATGCGTGATGAAGCAGAAATCAAGGGTCACAGGCGCACCTATATCGGCGCCATGCCCGGGAAATTTGTGCAGGCCCTCAAGGAGATGGCTGTCTCAAATCCGGTCATCATGCTGGATGAAGTAGACAAGATAGGCGCCTCCTACCAGGGTGATCCTGCTTCTGCCTTGTTGGAGGTGCTGGATCCTGAACAAAATAGTGAGTTTCTGGATCACTATCTGGATCTGCGAGTCGACCTCTCCAAGGTTTTGTTTATGTGCACGGCCAATCAGATGGACACCATCCCAGCTCCGTTACTGGATCGTATGGAAGTAATCAGGCTGGCAGGCTATCTTACCGAAGAGAAGATTCAGATCGCCAAGCACTATCTTTGGCCGCGGCAACTGGAGCGAGCGGGGTTGAAGCCAAGCCAGATCAAAATATCGGCAGCGGCGTTGAAAACCATCATCAACGGATATGCCAGGGAAGCGGGCGTCAGGAATCTGGAAAAACTACTCGGCCGAATAGTCCGCAAAGCCGTCGTTAAACTACTTGGAAAGCAAGTAACAAAGATACGCCTGGGGGTGAAGGACCTCGCGGACTATCTTGGTCCCGTTATCTTCACAAAACAAAAACCGGAGCACGGCATTGGCATCATGAATGGCCTGGCATGGACTTCTCTGGGAGGCACCACTCTGTCGATAGAGGCATCACGCATTCATACACATAATCGAGGCTTCAAACTAACAGGGCAGCTGGGTGACGTCATGCGAGAATCCGCAGAAATAGCTTTCAGCTATATCTCATCACATCTCGATAACTTTAAAGCCAACAAATCCTTCTTCGATAATTCATTTATCCATCTGCATGTACCAGAAGGCGCAACGCCGAAGGATGGCCCAAGCGCAGGCATTACGATGGCGTCAGCATTACTATCGCTAGCCTTGAACCGCCCCATAAGTCGAAATATGGCCATGACGGGTGAGCTTACCTTGACAGGAAAAGTGTTGCCTGTGGGCGGTATTCGGGAAAAAGTAATCGCAGCGAAAAGAGCGGGTATTGCGGAACTGGTTCTACCCGCGTCGAATCAGCGAGATTTCGAAGAGATGCCTGACTATCTGCAGGAAGGGATCCAGGTACATTATGCCGGAAATTATCAGGAAGTATTCGAGCACGCCTTTAATTAACCAGTTCCGGTTCCTCAAATTGGCTCTTACCAGTGCCGTCGATTCACCTGCACTTCCTGGTAGTGGTACTACCCATGTGCAAGGATTGAACAACGGAAGGAAACCCTTATGACAGACATAGTGGATGCATTGACGCAAGCTCTGAGTGGTGGAGCCGTGATCACTGGCGAAGATTTGGCGCAGAGAAATAACCAGGGAGTCATCCCGAAAGCGCTGTTAAGACCCAACTCCACAGATGAAGTCATCAAAATCATGCAGATCTGTCATGAAAATAACCAGAAGGTTGTGCCCCAGGGGGGGCTCACCGGCCTGGTAAATGGTGCCGATACCAGGGCGGATGAAATCGCCATAAGCCTGGAACGGATGAACAAGATTGAAGAAATTGATGTCGCCAGCCGAACCATGACAGTGCAGGCGGGTGTACCCCTGCAGACCGTACAGGAGGCAGCAGAGAGAGACGGTCTCATTTTCCCGCTTGATCTGGGTGCTCGCGGCACCGCTACTATTGGCGGCAACGTTTCCACAAATGCAGGTGGTAACCGCGTTATAAGGTACGGCATGATGCGTGAGCAAATACTGGGCATGGAGGTTGTACTCGCGAACGGAACTCTCATCACGTCCATGAATAAGATTATCAAGAACAACACGGGTTATGATTTAAAACATCTTTTCATTGGCGCGGAAGGTACGCTGGGCATCGTCACCAGGCTGGTTCTCAGAGTCAGGCCTGCGCCTGTCAGCCAGGAACTGGCATTCATCGCTGTAAACAGTTTCCAGGAGGTCATTGCATTCCTCAATTATGTGGATCGCTCTTTGGGGGGCACTCTCAGCGCATTTGAAGTGCTATGGCAGGACTTTTACAAGCTGGTGACCACCGCTCCCGCTGAAGGCAAGCCGCCCCTTGGCCAGGAGTACAACTACTATATTTTGCTGGAGTCACTCGGCGGCGATATTGAGGCGGATAGTAAGCGATTTATAACCACATTAGGTCAGGCTCTGGAGGACGGCATGATCACTGATGCGGTCATTGCTCAAAGCCAATCTGACAGAGAAGCCATGTGGGCAATTCGTGACGATGTCCTGCAATTAGGGCAGAACTACCCGATCTTTACATTTGACATCAGTGTTTCGCTCGACAAAATGGAATCCTACGTTTCTGAATTGAAGCAGACCCTGGCACAAAGGTGGCCCGAGCACACCTGTATGATCTTTGGTCATCTGGGTGATGGCAATTTACATATAATTGTCGGTGTGGGTGACGGCACTGAAGCTGCAAAACATGCAGTTGAAGAGGTGGTCTATCAGGGACTGGTCAACCGCGGTGGTTCGGTATCGGCTGAACACGGTATCGGCTTGCAGAAAAAATCCTATCTCTCATGGAGTCGAAGTGAACCTGAGCTTGAGGTCATGTCGCTCATTAAAAAGGCACTGGATCCCAAGGGAATTCTGAATTCCGGCAAGGTGCTGTCAGACAGCTAGCCTGTCCAGCGTTTTAATCGACTGGATAGATTTCAGTCGAACAAACTCAATTGTTCAATTTCGTGGTCTATATCGGCAAAATTAACGCCGAGTCCGAGCAGTCTTATGCCCTGATCAGAACCCCGTAACCAGGCCAGAGGAAGTAGTTCTCTGAACAATTCCACCGAGAGTGATCTGGCGCGTCTTTCTATGGTGGTGCTCCTGAAATCGGAGAACTTGAGTTTCACCAGTTGATTCTTTATGCAACGATCCGAGGCATGGCGCTCCAGTCTCTGCTTCAATTCATCAAATAATCGAATGAATTCTGGTTCACATGCCTGCAAGGACATTATGTCTTTGGGGAAGGTTCTTTCGACACTCAGCGATTTTCTAATCCATTCGGTTCTTACAGGGCGATCATCAATCCCCCAACTCCTCTTGTACAACAACTCACCCAAGGCACCAAAGGTATGATGCAATTTGTTCTGGTCCCAGTACCTGACATCGCCACAGGTATATAGTTGATGGGATTCGAGTCTTTTTAAAGTTGCCTTCCCGACTCCAGGTATTTTTGACAATGCCAGGCTTTTTACAAAGTCGTCTACTTCATCAGGCGTGACTACAAACTGCCCATCGGGCTTGTTCTCTTCACTGCATATTTTTGCTATAAATTTATTAGGCGCTATGCCTGCCGACGCGGTTAGATCCAGTTCGTCTTTTATGCGGTTCCTGATATCCTTCGCTGTCAAGGTAGCACTGCCACCAAATAGATCTGAATCAGATACGTCAAGATAGGCTTCGTCCAGACTGAGTGGTTCAACAAGATCTGTATAGGTCTGAAATATCTCCCTGATCTGCCTGGAGACTTGTTGATAATGTTTCATGCGACCGGGAATGACGATCAAATCGGGACAAAGTTTTTGTGCATATCCGGTGGCCATGGCTGAATGGACGCCGAACTCACGTGCTATATAGTTGCAGGTTGAGACCACACCCCGACGATCACTTGCGCCACCCACTGCCAGGGGCACACTTTTCAGCACCGGGTTGTCTCGCATTTCCACAGCCGCATAAAAACAATCCATATCAACGTGGATAATTTTCCGCGTAAGATTCATCTGCAGCAACCCCCTTCTCCTACCGCATGGCATGCAAGAGAGGAATATGGACCAACATCGGAGCTGCATCCACCCGGAATCGGCCCACTGGAAAGTGTGCTATTATCCCATAATCCAGGAGTTTAATACTCCAGTCGGGAGCCAACAATTCTACCCATGTCTATCGGGAAAATGCTTGGCGGTTTACTGGTTCTGAAGTATGTCCCCGAACCCAGAAGATTCGCATAAGAGGTATTTGCACGGTGCGTGTGTTCCCGACAGGACATGGATATAATGAGAGGAAATACCTATCGAGTGACTCGCTCCATAAAACAATTTATCCAATGACACTTGAAGAATTAGCCGTCATATTCGACCCCATCGTAGATCAGATTTTTGACTCCTGTGCGCTAACAGACAGTTTTACCGATAAAGAAATGTTTCAGATCTACATTGCAACCATCTGGGGAAATGCAGTGCTTGAACCACAACAGGCAGGCATTGACGAAGACGACCTCAGTCTCTTACACGACTATCTGAATGAGGTGATACAAAGTATTATGGGACCGAATGCGACAGTTACCAGTTGTTTTGAATTCCTGCAGAGTCAAACAGGTGAGGACTCGATGATACGTTTTCAGTTAACCAGGCGCCATAGAGACTTCCTGAATTATTTCACCAATCTAATTTTATCCACGCGATAAGAATTTACCAGCAAGAGGGATTCCAGCTCCAGTTCTCATACCGCATCAGGCTCGATTGCTTTGGCAGAAACCTGTTGCAGGTGATGATGAATGACCGCGGTGCCGATTAGATCTCCTTCGACGTTAACCGCTGTTCTGAAAGTATCGAGGGGTCTCTCGATCACCAGCAGCAGGCCAATCGCTTCCAGAGGAATACCCACGGATATGAGGATAATCTGCATGCCAGCCATGGAAGCGGATGGCATACCCGGGGCTCCAATCGAAGCTATCATGGTCATCAGGAATATCGTAACCATAGACACAGTCGACAATTCAATGCCGTACAGATAGGCGAGGAATACGGCCGCAATCGCTTCAAATAGAGCGCTGCCATCCATATTCATGGTGGCACCCAATGGCAGTACAAAGCTGCGTACGGACTCAGAAACACCCAACTCCTCTTCGGCACATTTCATGGACACAGGCAGGGTGGCTGAACTTGAAGACGTACTGAGTGCTACGAGTAAGGGGCGGGCCAGCTTTTTAAACAGTACTCTGGGCGATATTCCGGAGAACAGATAGGCAATTCCCGGCAGGATCACCAGCCCATGAATCATGGTGGCAAATAATATGAGTAACGCGAATGAAAATAGTTGATTGAGAACTATTCCTGAGGCGCCGGATTCAGCACCGATCTTTATCGTAAAATCAAACAAAATTGCAAAGATCCCCACCGGTAAAGTCATGATGATCCAGCCCAGGACTCGGGCAATGATCATATTTGCATGCTCAACCAGGGTGATGACAGGACTGTTTGACGGTAGCACCAGTAGCATAGCCAATCCGATCAGAATGGCATTGGTTACAATACCAATAATATTAAGGTCCACCAGAGCAGAGAATGGATTTACAAAGGCCTGGTTTACAATCTGTTTGAGTACTTCGATCACGGAATCATTGCCGGGATCAATCAGCGTCATTTGGCCTTGATCTATACCAGTGTCTGTGGAAAGGGTACTAATAGCGGGATAATCGGTCCAGGGGTGAATGAAGAGAACAATAGTAAGGCCAATAAGAATGGCAATAGAGGTGGTGGACAGATAATAGAACACGGTCAGTCCACCTAATCTCTTTAACCGTACCGTTGTGCCGATACTCACCAGTCCGCCGATGAGAGAGAAGAATATCATCGGTGCGATCAGCATTTTGAGCAGTTGCAGAAAGCCGGACTTCAATAACAGAACCAGAGCGTAGAGAGGAGATGAATCGACCTGGGAAGTATCACCGGTTAGCAGTGCTAATCCGATTCCACAGGCAGCACCGACTAGAATCCAAAAAGTAAGGTTTTTAAACAACAAGACACAGTCCAACTTCGATTTGTCGAATCCTATTCTAGCAAATCCTGGCCAGGAAATTGCAAGTTTGATTTTCCGATCCGCTTGCATTTGCGAACTTTGAATCCGGACAGGAACTAGTTAGAATCCATGCTTAGATGTGGTGATCAAATCAGAATCTGTTTCAGATGCCGCAATAATTGGGACAAGAACTTGGAAAAAACACTCGGCGATTTCGTAAGCGCTCTCAGAAAAGCTGACCTGGCAGTATCGCCCGCTGAATCGCTGGATGCCATGGCAGCCCTTGAGATTGTCGGGTTGCGGAACAGAACGCTGCTCAAGGATTCATTGTCGATTGTGTTAGCGAAAACCCCCGAAGAAAAAGCACTGTTCAAAATATGCTTTGACAGATTTTTCTCCTATCAGGATTTCGATCAACTCAAGTCAATAGCTGCAGAGTACCAGGACAACCTCGAATCTGTCTCGAATGGATTACATTCGGAATCAGATTCTGAAGACGGGAAAAAAAGCAGAAGACACCGCCACAAGACGCCCCTCGCGCACCATGATTCTCATCTCGGGCATATACTCTTGTCAGCCGATGAGGCAGGTTTATCGTTGCTGCTCTCGAAAGCAGCGGAAGAGGTACACCTTGAGCATATCAAATCGTTGCGAGAGCGCAGTGTGTATGGGCGTAGAATACTCCTGCATATGGGTGTTTCTGAACTGGATGCCGAAATCGAACGGCTAAAAAAAGACGGCGGAGAAAAAGCCCGTTTTACAGCTACTGCATTGACTAGTGGACGCGCATATCTTGCAGAACGAGTCAGAGATTACGTCGAACAACAGTATCTGCTGCTTGTCGATGGCAGCGGGCAACGGTTTCTGGCAGATGCTGTCAGCGAAACCAAACTAACGAACATGCAGCCCTATTATTTTGAACATATCAGGGAATCCGTTAGAAAACTGGCTCATCATCTGGCAAAAAAGCATGCGAAGAGAAGAAAGATTGTTAATCGTGGTCAATTGGATATTCGTAAAACCCTAAGACGAAATCTGGCCTATGATGGCAATCTTTTCGATATCCGTTGGAAGCAGATAAAGCTGGAACGGCCGCGAGTGTTTGTCATCTGCGATGTCAGCGGCAGTGTCAAGAATGTGTCCCGCTTCCTGCTAACATTTCTATACAGTTTATCGGAGGTATTACCCAAAGTCAGATCGTTTGCATTCTCAAACGAACTGGGTGAAGTCACAGACCTGTTTGAACGATATCCTCTGGAAGAGGCCATTGACATGAGCCTGGACGACTATGGCAAGGGCTCTACTGACTATGGCCAGGCCTTCAAGGATTTCAAGCGACTGGCATTGCGCGACCTGGATGCAAAATCTACGATCATCATATTGGGCGACGGCCGGAACAACTACTTTGATCCCGGAATTGACATACTCAAGGAGATGTCCAGTCGGTGTCGGCAGATTATCTGGTTAAATCCGGAATCCAGGGATCGATGGAACGTCGGCGATGCAGATATGAAGCAGTTTCTGACCCATTGTGACTATGCAGAAGTATGCAATTCCCTCAAGGATCTCGAGCGCATGGTTGGCAGAGTGCTCAAATCTGCCCACTGATTGGTCATTTTTAATATGCGCAGATGCCAATTTGACTGCGGCTGTCAGGAATGAATATTTTTCGTTGATTCTCGGACTGGAAATCGTTTAAATGAAAACCTGATATTGTAATGCAATGTGGCAGGCAAGGAATGCAACCAAATCCGCAATTACACGATCCGGGATCGCTGACAGTCATTGTCACGTACCGCTGGCAGTGATGGCCTCAATTGGATATCTCAAGAATTTCTTTCGCCGTTGGCAGGGCACTGCCAACGCTGCTTATCAGCTTGCGCCTGTAGGACTGGCAACGTTTTCTGAAAAAAAACAATCACTCACACAATGTAATCCGCTATTTTCCGAGCTATTGGGCTATAAGAACTCTCGTGAGTGTATGGATAATTTTTTAGTTAAGTATCATCTCATGGACGATGCGTGCAATCAGTCAGCCCTGTCGGAATTGAGAGAGACAAATATATTGCTTGGTCACGAGTTAAACTTGAAAACCGTGGCAGGCGCCTATCGACGCGTGAAGTGCAATATGCATCGGGATCTGAATCGCCGGTGCATTGAAATTGCTGTTTTTCCACCCATGGAAGAACCGGCGCTCCTGAATTCTGAACGGGTATTGAATCCTCAACTACAACAAAAACTTATTGCCAGCATCGCCTGGGATCTTGACTTTCGTGCGATCGAATGGAACAAAGCTGCGGAAGCTATTTTTGGATATAGCCGCCAGGAGGCACTGAACAAACACATAACAGAACTGATACTCAATCCTGAATGGAAAGATCGGGTTGATCGAATTTACAAAAACCGGGTGAGGCAGCGGCGTTCACTGCGATTTACTAATCGTTGTCGAACCAAATTCGGCAAGGAGATCATCTGCGAGTTGTATATCAGTTCACTCATGAATCCGGATGGCAAGATAACAGGATGGCGCTTCTTCTGCATTGATATCACCAAATTCGATGAGCGCTTCCGCAAGTTGGGTATTGCCAAAGAGAAAATCGAACACAATTTGAAACAGAGTGAGCAGAAACTGTCGTTCTCCATGCAGATGCTAAACAGCAGCACCTGGGAGTTCGATCTGGTTAATCAGACATTTATTCACAGCGAAATTTGGGCGAAAACACTCGGATACGATGACAAATATTCGTCCACCGATGCGGAATACTGGTTTAACCTGATCATAGAAGAAGATCGAAAAGTCGTGACAGATGCAGTTACTGCACACATCAAGGGTGAGACAGAACTGTATGAGGTAGAGTTCAGAATCAGGGATGCCGAAAATAACGAACACTGGATCAGGGCCTGGGGCAAAGTAATCGACTGGGATGCTGATGGCAAAGCAGTTCGCATGTTGGGGATCAATACTGACTTGACAGAGTTGAAGCGATCACAGCAGGAAAACAATCAGTTACAGAATCAACTGTTCCAGGCAAAAAAAATGCACACGCTGGGGCAACTTACCGGTGGATTCGCCCACGACTTTAATAACCTTCTTGCCAGCATTATAGGATATACCGGACTGGTATTAGACAAGCACAGCGATACTCTGGACGCACGGATCAAAGACTACCTTACTGAAGTATATAAGGCGGGCCAGTTGGGTCAAAAGCTTGTATCTCAAATGCTGAGCTTCGGAAGAACCGGCTCCGCGGAAATGGCGCCTGCCATGATCGGTCTGCTGCTAAAAGATGTTGTGCAATTGTTAAAGCCTTCCTTACCTTCCAGCATAACTCTTGAAATCGACATTGAAGAGCAGGTACCCAGTGTCGAAACCAATGCCTTCAAACTCAACCAGATACTGATGAACTTATGCATTAACGCGAAGGATGCTATGGAGGGTGTAGGTACACTCAGTCTTCATCTGGGAAGCACATACCTTGAAAATGTTAAATGCTACTGTTGCGGCGAGTCCATGTCGGGTCAGTTCGTGCAGATACAGATAGCAGATTCAGGTATTGGGATATCGGCTGAGATGTTGCCCCATATCTTTGATCCATACTTTACTACCAAGGAAATCGGGCGTGGAACCGGGATCGGTCTATCCACGGTTGACAATCTTATGCATGAACATGGCGGTCACCTGCTGGTGAGTTCTGCACCACGCCAGGGGACCACGTTCAAACTTCTCTTTCCGCCATGCAGACAGATTTCAGCTGAAGCGACAAGGATTCACCTGGGAAAGAGCAGATATCAAGCGATACACAGAGGACATATTCTGGTTGTCGATGACGATCAATCGGTAGGCACCTATGTGGCAGAAGTGCTGAAACACCACGGACACAGAGTCACACTCGAGTTCGGCAGTGTGAAAGCCCTGGAGCGTTATCAGGACAATCCCTACGTTTTCGATGTGGTCGTCACCGATCAAACCATGCCGGAGATGACAGGTTGTAGTTTAATGCTGGCCATGAAGGAGATCCGGAAGGAAATACCGGTCATCATCTGTACTGCCTACAGCGAAAATCTTGATGCGGATTCTGCCCGTAAAGCAGGGGCGAAAGGTTACTTGAGGAAGCCCATTGATGTGGATGAGCTAATTGAATTGGTGGACCAATCACTGGCGCAAAATTCATCCACGGCCGCGTGAAATTTACATTTCACCCACGGCAGACAAAGTCGGCCCTATTTCAGTATTCAGGACCAGATCACAGCAGGAATCCAGATCCGTTGGTTCGCGATTGATGATTACCAGCCTGGCGCCATTTTGCTTCGCCTGCACCGGAAAAGAGGCGGCCGGATAAACCACCAGCGATGATCCAATGGCCAGGAATAGATCACAGGCACGGGTCTGCTCTTCAGCCAATTGCATCTCCCTGACTGGCATCGGCTGTCCAAATGAGATAGTCGCGGACTTGACGATGCCACCACAGTCATCACATGCGGGTGGCTGCTCAGTCAGTTTGAAATTCTTTCTGATATCGGCTATCTCGACTCTGGCTCCGCAATCCAGACACGCTGCATAGGTGGCATTACCATGCAATTCGATGACTTTGGAATCAGGTATGCCGGAGCGCTGGTGCAGGTTGTCGACGTTCTGGGTTATGACGGCAGTCACTTTACCGCTAGTCACCCAACCGGCAATGGCGTTATGACCCGCATTCGGTTCGGCATTGGCCATCTTGTTTTCTCCGGAAAACCTGCGACTCCAGGATTCCCGGCGCACATCCTCAGAGCTGATGAAATCGCTAAAGTCTATTGGTTTCATTTTGGTCCATATACCGCCCGGGCTTCGAAAGTCCGGTATCCCTGATTCTGTGCTGATTCCAGCGCCGGTGAAGACAACCACGCGGTTTGCATCATTTAACATTCCTGTCAGGATTTCTATTTCTTCGCTTGCATTCATTTTCCGTGCCTCTACTGCATATCTAGCCAACAGGCCTGAAGTCAGTTTCTGTAACCCCGATTACAATCATACCACTCAAAACATGTAATGGTGGAAGCCGCTAATAGAGGGGTTGGGGCAGTTCGTAGCATGTGTTGATTAATGTCCGTTCTTCCATCACCACCGTAATCATGTCAGAGTGTGGGTTTTACGCAGAAAGGAATTGTCATTATGGTAGTGGAATATTTCTTCGATTGTTCGAGCCCTTGGACTTATCTGGCATTCAGCCGGATAAAGGGTATCTGTGAGGCAACTGCCGCTGAACTGGTGTGGAAACCTGTTCTGGTGGGGGGCGTATTCAATGCAGTTAATCAAAGTGTTTATGAACAGAGATCAAATCCAGTTCCCGCGAAGGCTCGATACTATCAGAAGGATCTTCAGGACTGGGCAGGCTTTCAGAACATCGTTATCGGTCAACCAGAGGTCTTTCCTGTCAATAGCGTGAAGGCGATGCGTGGTGTGTTCGTCGCAATGGAAGAGGATTGTGTGTCTGCTTATGTTGAGGCGGTGTTCAGAACCTACTGGTCAGATCTGAAGGACATCTCCCAGATCGACGTACTAACTGATATCGTTAGCAGCGTGGGTATGAATGCAGATGAGTTCTTTGCGAAAATCAATGACCAGGATTACAAAGACAAGCTGAAGGACAACACCGATGAATTGATTCAGAGAGGTGGTTTTGGCTCCCCGACATTTTTTATTGATACCACTGATATGTATTTCGGCAACGACCGATTACCCTTGATCGAAGCTCGTTTGAAAGGTTGGTCAGGCAGCTTGTCAGAGATTGCCTAATGTATGCCATGCATCCGACGTTGCAGGACTGGCGAAATAGCCAGTACGACTATTCCGAACACTACGGCAACGATGGCCAAATTACCGAACACAGAAGTATATGCATCCAGCGACTGCAGTGGATCAATCAGATCGGTGGTCGGGTTTTCAATTGCCGTTGAGGCGGCGATCAAACCCGCCGCATAGGCGGCAAAGGAGCTGGATAAAAACCACACGCCCATCATCATGGCTGCCACGCGTTGAATTGACAGTTTGGTAATCATAGATAATCCCACGGGAGAAAGACAAAGCTCTCCTGTTGTGTGCAGCAGATACATCAGGGCTAGCCAGATGACTGATACTTTGCCGTCCGGTCCGGCCAAACTGGTGCCATAAACCAGGATCGCAAATCCCAGTCCGATCTGCACAATACCCAATCCAAACTTGGTCGGTGTAGACGGTTCAAATCCGGCTTTACTCAATCGCACCCACAACCAGGCAAACAGAGGGGCTAACACCACAATAAAAAACGGGTTGATGGACTGGAACATCCCGGCAGTGAATACATTACCCATATCGACGTTTCGGTCCGTAAAGAGCGTAATAGATGAACCCGCTTGTTCAAATAAAGCCCAGAACAGTACTGAGACCACAATCAAGATTAACATCACCAGCATTCTGTCCCTATCCACCGGTTCACACCGGGCAAGGGAGTACCAGATTGTCCAGCCAACCACCAGTGCGCCAAATACAAGCAACGCAATTCCCAGCTCACCCGTGAACTGCATCAATTGCCATGCCGCCAAAATTGCACCCAGGGTACCCAGATAAATCAGTAGCTCCCTGCTAATACCGGGAACTACTTGCTCTTTAAGCAGTTCCTCATCGGGTGGTTCACCGTGCCCCAGAAGATGTTCCCGACCACGCTGAAACGTAACCAGTCCGAATAACATTCCGATACCTGCCAGGCCGAAACCATAACGCCAACCGTAGGTTTCTCCCAGATACGCACAGGCGAGTGTTGCAACGAGAGAACCAAGATTGATGCCCATATAAAAAATGGTAAAGCCACTGTCTCTACGTGGATCATCCCGATCGTAAAGTTTTCCTACAATGGTTGATATGTTCGGTTTGAGAAATCCAACACCAACAATGATCGCTGCCAGAGACAGATAGAATATCTGTGTATGCAGGAAATCTCTCGCCACCCCCTGGTCAGCCAATCGTTGCGCCGGTTCCCCCTCAAATGCCATACCAAAGTGTCCACACACGAGTAGTATCGCTCCCAGAGTCACTGCCTTGCGTAAACCAAGGTAGCGATCTGCGATAAGACCGCCGAGTACCGGCATGGCATAGACCAGTGACGCGTAACTACCATATATAATGCTGGCTTCATGGTCTCCAAACAGGAAGTGTTTTGTGAGGTAGAGTATCAACAGAGCCTTCATGCCATAAAAGCTGAATCTTTCCCACATCTCGGTAAAGAAGAGGATGAAGAGTCCCCTGGGATGACCCAATATTTCATTATTCTGCTGGAGCGCAATTTCTGACATACTAGTTATCGCCTTCTTATGCGTAATTCAGGAAATGCAGTGGGCTTGCTCCCACTACGACATACAAACTGTTTTATTTTCTCTGCACATATTTCAGGGGACTGGGTCGCTGTATCCACTTCAATATCATAGATACCATGGGCATGTGCGCTCTCGAAGTGGGCAATTGCAGTGCCGGGGAATCGACCGACACGCCGCTGTTCGCGTTCTTCAAGTACACTCATCGGGCAACGAATACCAACAAATATCACATTCAACCCTTCAAGGGCGTCCAGGTAGTCCTGCAAAAACCCGTCATTCATAATGATGTCATCGATAATGATGTTATTTCCAGCTTGAGCCATGCAGGCAATGGCGCGTCGCATACCTCTGAGCATCGTACAACCCATGCTACCAAACTGTATGTCTGTATGGGCACCCGCATGGTTCATAACCGGTACTACATTAAGCCCCATAGCGCCGAGGGTACCTTCAGGAGAATTTAAGCCCCTGTATTTCGCCGGCATACCATCCCGGAATTGATCCAGTGCCATATGCAGATAGGGTTCCGGCAGTATCTCCTGTAGTGCCAGTGCCAGGGTCGTCTTTCCTGAACTGGAAGTTCCATTCAGAAAAATGATGGTGCCCTCGGGCATTTTTGGTTCTCCGTCCAGACCGGAT
>JASJXV010000252.1 GCA_030123805.1 Gammaproteobacteria bacterium | reverse complement strand
CCGCGCCTATTTCTGCAGTGAAACCCTGCGTGTCCATCATGTGATTGATCGATCGTCTGTGCACGATCCGGTACAGTCACCCCCGGGCAGACTACATTGCAGCGTATACCAAACCTGCCATTCTCTCTGGCCCGGTTTTCTTATCAATGGGCAACCCCGCCACCTCTGACGGCTTTGCTCGTAAACTGAACTGCAGCACCCAGCAATGGTGTTGCCCGCAGTTGGAACGAATCCCGTTTTGCTGGATTTGCAGTGCCCTTGATATCGGCCAGCCCAAGCAACCCGATGAAGCGCAGCAAACAGCGCAATGTATAACATTGCTTGAAAATCACATCTCGTTCAGCATAGAAAGACGCTTCAGCCTCATTCACTGCCATAGGGAAAGCATTCAGATAATTGTTGGCATAGAAGTCACTGTCATGCCACTGGTCACCAAACAACTGCAGCAGGTAGACACTGAACAGGAACCCATGTTGGATGAATGGCATCTCCGCATAGCCGTCCCAGTATCCCCAGTTGAACTGGCGGCTATAGGTTTTTAGCAGGAGAGGGTAAAGCCCGGCGACACTCCCGGCTTTCAGCCGCTTCTTGCAGGTACCGGTCAAAACAAATTTTCCACGATACACTCGAAGCAGTCCAGCCAACTCTGCCACCAGCCGGGCGACATGCAGTTCCATAAAATCCGGCTCGGTGTTTATTCTGAGCTCCCTGAAAGGCCAGGAAATCTCACTGTAATCCGGGTGCTTCTCTGTATACACCGAACGCACGGCACGACATATTTTTAGCGGCAGGTTACCCGTTGCTGTTGGCTTGAGGCCGTCACCGATTTGATCAAACAATACTTCAAGCAAAGTCAGGATCGGGGCCTGGGCTTCCAGGTTCAGTTGCTCGGAAAACCCAATCAGATCCGGTGACTCAAACGGAAAATGCAGCACCCGGTGCATGGTGGCGGGGCTCAACCCATGAAAATCATCTGTGGGTTCCTCATTTCGCACACGCATAAACTGATCAGCAAACGCCTGCACATCTTCCAGTGAATCAAATTCCTGCTCTGCCAACAGATCGGCAAGATCATCAGAGACACCGGCTGCAGGATTCTCTGCCACTGGATCCGCGTAAGGATTGTCCGGCAATAACAGACAACAGTGTTTATACTTTTTGCCACTACCGCAGGGACAAGGATGGTTCCGACCGATCTTCATTGACAATTCTCTGACTCGAAACAAAATAGTTTAACACGGACGCCTTGATGCGTTGTCATCTCAGCGTCGACAAGGGCACGGTGAAGAGTGCCATCATCAGGGACCTTCTTATATTTTACCGGAGTATCCGGTTTATGATTGGGAACATTCCGGTACAGACGTCTGGCCACAAACTAATTTCACTCAATGCGTTATCGACTGACCGTTGCAAACGACGTTGTAATCATGTCATTAGAGCCATGGCTGACGCCATATTCACTGGCATAGGACTGCCAATTGCCAATCGCCGCCCCTACGCGCTCAATCACTTCTTTTGCGTCTTGCTCTTTCAGGTCCGCTATTCTGCCAAGTTCAATGAGGTGCGCCCGCGTAAT
>JASJXV010000182.1 GCA_030123805.1 Gammaproteobacteria bacterium | reverse complement strand
TGGGTCACCCCCACTCGGCAGAATCTGGCGGGAATAAAAATAAGCACTCCGGCCAATATCAGGCCACCGGAGACGGGTAGAAGAAATCGTCCGACTGCCGTCAGGTTTTCGAATGCCTCGAAACTGTTACCGGGCAGGAACCAGACCAGAGGCAACTCAATCAGCGAGCGAAACAGAAGTATGATTAATCCAGTGACAATGCCTGAGACAATCCCCAGAATTGCGAACTGGGGGCAGAGCATCTATGTTTGCAAGCCTGCGTCGAAATCCTCTTAACGTATAGACGGATGATAAATCCTGTTTCATATATTCGGGAAGCTCTGATTAATCGGTTTTTTGGTCGGTTCTGCGTCCCGGGGGTGCAAGTGGTGCGACATCTCGGCATTAAGCAGAGATTCTTCGTGTCATCAGGGATTAAATTAGGGAAATTGGACTATTTTTTTAGTTATCGCTTATTCTACCCTCACAGCCAGGGGATATTAGATGTGCCGCCAAATTTCACCACTGGTCTGTGTGGTTCTGGTCGCCTCTAATGGGGAGATCCGCATGTCTTTATGGTACTCTATTACTATGTAGACGAACCATGCTACTGGTTCGTTTGGATTTGGGTAAAGGGAATTCCGCTAATATACAAAACTATTGAATGAAATCATCGAAATGGCTGCGGTAAAAGGAAGCAAGCAATTCAAAATGGTGGTTAGTCGTTCCCGTCCAGGGCTCCAGTTTACTATGACTATATTAGCGCTGGTCACGGTGGGTATTGTGGGCGTTGCGAGCCACCACTACGGCAAGGAAACCGGACTGGCACTAAAGGTGGCCGTTGTCAGGGAACGTGCTAGCTTGCAGGAGCAATTGCTTGACAGCGCTGCTGTGATAAAAAGACTCCGCCAGGAAAAGGCTGATCTGAAGCTGGGAGAGGCGGTCGATTCGAGAGCTAATGAGGAGGTTCGACTGGCTGTAGAGTCTTTGCAGCAGGATATTGCTGACCTGAAGGAGGAAGTTAGATTCTACAAATCCGTGTTGATGCCGAACGTCGAGGAGAAAGGGCTACGGATCGAGAGATTTGACGTCAAGGCAACAGCAGATCCGAGAAAGATTCGCTACCATTTGTTGCTTACACAAGTGGTTGATAAACATGAATATATACAAGGTGCAGTGGAAATGCAGCTGGTCGGGAAGAGGAATAATGAGGAAGTTCGCATCTCATTCAATGACGTAGCTGAACTGGAAGGCAAATCGATTCGGTTCAGGTTCCGTTATTTTCAAAATATCGATGGAGAATTCACACTTCCAGATGACTTTATACCAGTGGAGATAATGGTTGTAGCGAATTCCACCGGCCGCAACAGTCGACGCCTGGAGCGCCGATTTGACTGGCAATTATCAGAGGGTTAGACGCATGTGGGGATCGAAAAACGACATCCGAAAAGAGGCTGGAATTACGCTGATCGCCAACAATTGTGAGGTGGTCGGTGATGTTTACTTTAGCGATCAATTACTCGTTAATGGCATCATAAAAGGCAATATTTATGCAAGAGAAGGTTCCAAGGCTGCAGTGACAGTTAGCAAGAATGGAATCGTGCGCGGAGAGATTCGGGTGCCGAATATTGTAATCAACGGCCAGGTGATTGGAGACATTCATTCAGATAAACATATTGAACTGGCAGTCAACGCCCAGATAAAAGGTAACGTGCACTACAGTTTGATCGAGATGGTAATGGGGTCCCGTGTCGATGGTAAGTTGGTACATGTATGTGATGACGCGGCTTCAAAACAGCCGGTAAAAGAACCCATATCAACACCGCAAGTAGCTGCTGTGGGAAGTAAAATAGCCTGATCAGTGGTATTTCCCTGTTTTGGCCACTACTTGTGTTTTGCGTCCTGGAGATGAGCATCACTTGTATTTACTTCAGCCAACACCATATTAAAGGATATGGTACTCCTTATTTACAATTTAGTTTGAGGAATAGTTTCAATGCATGAACCGACGGTCTATTCACCGAGTGAGTTGGTGTTTACTCACTCTGCTGCTGAGAAAGCAAAGAATTTGATTGCAGAGGAAGGTAATGAGGACCTGAAGCTTCGAGTCTTTATTACCGGTGGTGGCTGCTCTGGTTTTGAGTATGGATTTTCATTCGATGAAGATGTGGACGATGACGATACCAGCATTGAAAAGGAAGGTATCACGCTACTGATTGATGCTATGAGTTATCAGTACCTGGTTGGTGCAGAGATTGACTTTAGGCAAGACTTGCAGGGCTCAAGATTTGTTGTGAATAATCCGAATGCTGCCACAACCTGTGGTTGCGGGAACTCATTTTCTATCTAGAAGTTTTAAATTTGTAAGTGACTGGACTACTCACCTGTTAATGCCAGCTCAGGAGGTCTGCTCAGACCGTGCAATCGTTCCACATAACCCGCTGTTTGCTCCAGGAATCGTTCTCTCTCAGAATCACTGATAGGTTCTGCCTGGGGCAGCTTTACGGTTCGCGGGTTTCTATGCACGCCATTTAGCAAAAACTCGTAGTGTAGATGTGGAGCCGTCGCCCATCCTGAGGAGCCAACGTAGCCAATCAGCTGGCCTTGCTTAATCCTCTTTCCAGCCCTGATACCACGGGCAAACTTCCATAGATGCATATACTTGGTGGTGTACTGTTCGCCGTGCTGTATAACAATGTACTTCCCGGAGGCGCCATTTTGCCTGGCGATAGACACCTTACCATCACCGGAAGCGACAATCGGTGTGCCGCGGTCAGCGACATAGTCGATGCCTCTATGTGGCATTACCCGTTTGTGAATTGGATGTAAGCGTTTCAAGTTGAAGCTCGAGCTTACCCTGGAAAAGTGAACGGGATCGCGGATAAAAGCTTTTCTCATACTCTTGCCATCAGGTGTATAGTAATTTCTCTCACCGTTCTCGGATTGGTAGACAACCGCTGAATATGTTTTGCCCATATTATTAAATTGTGCAGATAAAATTTCACCATCACGTACTTTTACGCCATCAAGAAAGTTTTCTTCGTAAAGCAGTGAATAGGAGTCTCCCTGCCTGAGGTCCAGGGCAAAGCTTATATCCCATTGGAAAACATAACTAAGTTCCATGAGAATGCTATCAGAAAGCCCTGAGTACTTTCCTGACTCGTAGAGTGAAGGTCGATTTCCCGTTATTGTTGCTGACCGGAAGGTCTGAAAGACTTTTGGCTTGTATGTCAGGTTATTAGCTGCAAATCCATTATCACTTTTTGTAATAAGAAGGCTTTCCAGGGGTCCCAGCTCATATTTCAACGCATTCAACTCGCCACGACTGCTGATATCAAACAACAGTTTACGCCCGGGAATTATTTTCTTGAGTACCTGCACATTCTGACCGAGTTGCATAATTTGATGCAGGTCCAGTGATGAGAGACCCGTGTCCGAAAAGATAGTTGACAGGTTATCACCCGCTGCAACAGTCACTTCCCTCCATAGTGAAGGCGCTTCAGGGTACGCTTGCGAGTCAGGAACTCCCGAGGGTGTTGGCGCATCTATCTTGAGGGAAATGGGAATCTGGACGCTGTCCGATTCAGGTTGATCGGAACTACCTATGTATAGTAAACCAAGGATCACCGCCATGAGAACTGCAGTAGTCATATGTAACCTTGGATATAATATTATGGAGTAGTTCCGCATGCGCCTGTGCAAATCAAAACATAACTTATGAAAGATTCTTGTTGTAATTTATCATATTTGTTCTGTAACCAATTAAAATATAGATAAATTTCGAATTCAAGAGGCTTTTTGGCGGGTGTCTGGTGGTGTTATTCGATGCGAAATATCTTTTTTATACTCAGATCTTGAAATTCTGCTTGAATACTGTATTTTTGCGCATCCTCATACGGGTGTTTAACTGCTGCTCTTCTGGTCAATACTAAAAGGGCTAACTGTAAAGCAATGTAAAGTAACGTAAAGAGACAGTAGCATACCTGAGGATTACAGTGAAATGAATACCTTTTGATCAATTCAAAGACGAATGGGTTAAATGACTTGACTGGTGGACTTGATAATGGCTAACAGGGACTTAATCGATCATTTGCGCAATCTTGGATTGGTTGCCCAGGTTAGTGCAGAAGATGCGTTGGCGGATCATCTGAATTCGGGGAGCCGGACAGTATACTGTGGCTTCGATCCCACTTCAGATAGTTTGCACGTCGGAAATCTGGTACCGCTGTTAGCTCTAAGAAGATTCCAGTTGGCGGGGCACAGACCGATTTTGTTGGTCGGTGGGGCGACCGGGATGATTGGTGATCCAGGAGGAAAGACCGAGGAACGAAAACTCAATCCGGCCGACCTGGTGCAAGGCTACGTGGAGAAGATTAGAGTACAGGCAAGCCGCTTCCTGGATTTCGAGTGCGAGGCGATTGCAGCGATAGTAGTTGATAACTTCGAGTGGACCGCTGGAATGACAGTAATTAACTTTCTGCGCGATGTGGGAAAGCATTTTAGTGTCAACGCCATGGTGCAGAAGGAATCGGTCCGTCGACGGCTTGAAGACGATGGATCTGGTATCAGCTATACAGAGTTCAGTTATATGGTTTTGCAGTCGTATGACTACGTAGTTCTGAACCGGCGTTATGACTGCACTATCCAGATAGGTGGTAGTGATCAGTGGGGCAATATTACCTCTGGCATGGATTTGATCCGTCGCATGGAGGGTGGGCAAGCATTTGCCATGACATTTCCGTTAATAACCAAATCTGATGGTTCAAAATTTGGCAAGAGTGAGGAAGGTACCGTCTGGTTGGATGACAAAAAAACATCCCCTTACACTTTTTACCAGTTCTGGTTCAACTGCGCAGATGAAGATGTCATACCCTATATCAAAATATTCACCTTCTTTGACGACGTCGAGATGGCGAGGATGCGGGCTGCACATGAACAGGATCCTGGTATGCGTGTGGCGCATATAGCGTTGGCCAAATCTGTGACCGAACTGGTGCATGGGGAAACAGGCCTAACAGCAGCACTGAGGATTACAGACGCATTGTTTTCCAACAAATTAGATAAGTTGTCAGAAGCAGATCTTGGCCAACTTGCCCTGGATGGATTGCCTTGTCACAAAGTCAATGATGATGAAGCAGGATTAATCGATTTGCTCGTAGCGACAGGGTTGTCCGTGACTCCGCGTGGTGAAGTGACTGCAGGACAAGCCAGAAAGTTCATCAAAAGCAATGCGATATCTGTCAATGGACAGAAAGTTTCAGATGAGGAAACAAAACTAAGCAGAAACACAGCACTATATGGCCGCTACCATGTGTTACAGAGAGGTAAGAAAAACCACGTACTCGTGCAGTGGATTTAGGATTTAACAAATCTTTAGCGACCGAATTTGTAGGACTTGAAGCCTCTATGCGATGGTTGTAAAAGGCGATTTAGCGCGTATAATACGCCTCCTCTGATCGGGGCCGATAACGGCAATAGCTGCCGGCGCCC
>JASJXV010000001.1 GCA_030123805.1 Gammaproteobacteria bacterium | reverse complement strand
GCAGAACTATTGGGACAGGATACTAGGAGGCGTTAGTTGAACGAAAGCTGAACTAACCCAATCCGGCATCTATATCCACTTAATACTGCGATAAACCAACAAATATTGATGAACCTTGGCATAGATCAAGGTAATAGACGGTATGGATGAGTACCGTTAGAATCACGGGTAGTGTCAAAGAGGACGAATTATGCGTGTGCAGGGCCAAAGCGACCTTCATATGGAAGACAAGCTGTATGTCTATCTTCTCAGTCAGCTCGATCAGGTGCGTGACCTGGTAGAGGGCGATTGGGATGAGGTACGCAGTCTGCTGGGTGGCAAGGGCGCGAATCTTGCCGAAATGTATGACCTGGGCGTACCTGTCCCGCCGGGATTTGTTATTGCCACCACCGCCTGTAATGACTACCTTGAAAATGAATCAACCTACCCGGCAGGTCTCTGGGAACAGATTAGACATGGGATTACAGATGTCGAAAAGCAGGCAGGCAAAGTCCTTGGCGATGCTGCGAATCCACTCCTGGTTGCCTGCCGTTCAGGCGCGAAATTCTCCATGCCCGGAATGATGGACACTGTCCTCAACATCGGCCTCAATGATGAAGTAGCCCAGGGATTGCTGAGTCTGAGCGGCGATGAACGATTTGTTTATGATCTGTACCGACGCCTGATTCAGATGTTCGGGAGCGTCGTAATGGGATTATCCGATGAGGTATTTGAGACAGTAATCAGCAATGAGCGTGAACGTCTCGGATTGAAATCAGATGCAGAAATGGGCGGTAAAGACTGGCGCCTGGTCACCCGACGGTTCAAAGAAATATATCGTGCCTACACGCATCTGGAATTTCCGCAGGACCCCAATGAACAGCTGCGCCTCGCAGTGGAGGCAGTATTCAATTCCTGGAATGGCAAACGGGCGATTGATTATCGCAATGCAACGGGGATAGCCCATGATCTGGGTACTGCGGTGACGATTCAAGCCATGATATTTGGCAACATGGGTGATCAGTCTGGATCGGGCGTCGCCATGTCTCGCAATACCTCCACGGGTGAGAAGGAGCTGGAAGGCGATTACTTACTCAATGCGCAGGGTGAGGATGTCGTTGCGGGTACTCGGCACACCAAACCGCTTGCTGAATTGCAGCGAGATCTCCCGGAGATTTACACAGAATTTGCGAAAATCGCTGCTCGGCTGGAGCAGCATTATCGAAATGTGCAGGACATGGAATTTACCATTGAACAGGGCAAGCTCTGGATTCTGCAGACTCGAAATGCCAAGCGCACCGCTCAGGCTGAGGTACGCATCGCAGTTGATATGGTTGAAGAAGGATTGATCACGCAGGTTGAAGCGATTCAGCGGGTTCAACCTGAGCAGGTGGATTTCTTTATGCATCCGCAATTGGATACGACTGCTGTACCCGATGCAACACCCTTTGCACGGGGGCTCAATGTTTCACCCGGTGCTGCTGTTGGCGTGGTCGCTTTCGATGCCGGAATAGCGGAGCGATGGGCACTGCAGGAAAATCGGGATGTGATAATGGCGCGTCCTGAAACCAAGCCGGATGATGTGCACGGGATGCTGGCAGCGAAGGGTGTCTTGACCTGCCGCGGCGGTCGCACCAGTCATGCAGCCCTGGTTGCCCGACAATTCGGCAAACCTGCGGTAATTGGTATTGAACATTTGTATATCGACCTTGACGAGCGTGAGATGCGTATTGGTGATATCACCGTGAAGGAGGGTGAATGGATCTCGATTGATGGTACCAACGGCCTGGTCTATCTGGGGCAACTGCCCACCCTGGTACCGGATTTGAGCAATCCGCACCTGCTCAAGCTGTTGGGTTGGGCGGATGAGTTTCGCGAGTTGGGCGTGTGGGCCAATGCGGACTCTCCGCGAGACGCAGAACGTGCTAGAGCATTTGGTGCGGAAGGGATAGGACTCTGCCGCACAGAGCACATGTTCTTTGAAACAGATCGGCTGCCGATCATGCAGCGAATGATTATGGCTCGGGATATTGGCGAGCGTAACGAGGCCATCGGGGAATTGTTACCTATGCAGCGGTCTGATTTTGAGGGATTATTTCGTGCCATGGATGGTTTACCTGTGACAATTCGGTTGCTTGATCCGCCGCTGCACGAATTTCTGCCTTCCTATGAGCAACTGGTGCGCGAACTATCCGATCTGAAATTGCAAATCCAGCACTTTAGCAACATGGCAGACATTGACTCGGCACTGGACAAAATCCGCATCAAACAGGATTATCTTGAGCGGGTGGAAGCCTTGCGAGAGGAGAATCCGATGTTGGGTACTCGGGGAGTTCGGTTGGGCATTCTGCTTGAAGAACTTACCCGCATGCAGGTCCGGGCCATCTTTGAAGCAATGATTATCTGTCTGCGGGATGGGGTTGACGTACAACCGCAGATCATGGTTCCACTGGTATCCCACGTAAATGAGTTGAAATCACAGAAGCTGATTCTGGAAAGAGAAGTACATGAGGTGCTGGAAGAAAACAACAATCCCGAGGTTTCATACCGGTTCGGTACTATGATTGAGACTCCCAGAGCAGCTTTGACCGCAGATGAAATTGCCCGCGTGGCAGATTTTTTCTCTTTCGGTACTAATGATCTCACCCAAATGACCTTCGGCATAAGCCGTGACGATGGCGAACGTTTTCTGCGGGAATACCAGGCTCAGGGGATACTACAGGACAATCCGTTTGAGACGTTGGATCGTGAGGGCGTCGGACAACTCCTGCAAATGGCAGTTGAGAAGGGGCGGGCCAGCAATCCGGACCTGCATATAGGGATCTGCGGCGAACATGGGGGAGACCCGCGCAGTATTCATCTCTGCCATGAGTTGCAGTTGGATTATGTATCCTGTTCTCCTTTTAGAGTGCCCGTTGCTCGCCTTGCGGCGGCACAGGCTGCGCTTAAAAAGATCTCTTGATGCGATTGGATCGGCTTGATCTGCTATGCAACAGGTTTGCAGTCGGTTAGTCGATTCAAACCATTAGGTCCAGGACAGATCCCTGCGTTCATGACTGTAAACCAAACCCCGGAACCATGATAAGATCGCGCCAATAATTACAGATCGGATGGTTTCCATGTTCAATTTCCTCTTCGGTCCTATGCTGGGCTGCATTGCCTTCTTGTTGATGGCGACCAACGTGGTTTTTTGGGGGCTAATAATTGTGCTGGTGGCTCTGATCAAGCTGGCACTGCCGTTTGCTGGTGTGCGTAAAATAGTCGATCGGCTGCTCATCGGTTTTGCGGAAATCTGGATTGATGGCAACAAGGCGTGGATGTCCCTGACGCAGAAAACCCAATGGCGGGTGGAAGGTATCGATAATCTTAATCGTCATGGCTGGTATCTGGTGAGTGCAAATCATCAATCATGGGTGGATATCTTTGTCTTGCAGAAGCTGTTAAACAGAAAGATTCCCCTGTTAAAGTTCTTCCTCAAAGCTGAACTGATCAAGGTGCCTGTTATGGGATTTGCCTGGTGGGCGTTGGATTTCCCGTTTATGAAGCGCTACTCCAAGACCTATCTGAGGAAACACCCGGAGAAAAAAGGCAAGGATATTGAAACCACCCGAAGGGTGTGCGAGAAGTTTTCGCTGACGCCCACCAGTGTAATGAGTTTTCTTGAGGGAACCCGGTTCACCGGGGAGAAACATCAGAATCAGCGCTCGCCCTATGCCTACCTGTTGAAGCCGAAATCAGGCGCTATTGCTTTTGCCATGTCGGTGCTGGGTGAGAAATTTCACTCATTTTTAAATATAACCATCGTCTACCCTGATGGCGTGCCTACGTTCTGGGATTTCCTGTGCGGCCGACTGGATAAAATTGTTGTCAATGTGGAGGAAATTGAGATCCCGGAGGATATCCTCGCAGGTGATTATGAGACGGATAAACGCTTCAGATCGGAATTCCACCAATGGATTGGCTCTATCTGGGAAGAAAAAGATCAATTGATCGCACGTCTGCGGTCGGAATCTGAGGCGAAATCAAGCGTTTAGTTTCTTGAAATCTCCGTACAGGATATTGAAGCGAAGCAGGCACCCACCGTTATTTTTCAATGGATACGTAACGATCATCTGCCAGACTCCTCGCTGGACACGGCGGGTGAGGCCAGTATGGCGCTGCCGACTCCGGTTTCAGGATTATCCAGTTGCCGCCAGGCAAATACAAAGTCGCTGGCTGTAACGTTAGAGCCATCGGACCATTTCGCATCACGTCGCAACCGGAAGTGCGCCCTGGTCGGTGTCAGTTGCCAATGTTCGGCAACTCCACCAACCAATCGACGTTGTTGATCGTAGCGCGGCAAGCCTTCCTGCAGATGCATAAGTAGAATTGCCGGAGTGTAGACGCTCCCGGCTGTGAGAGAATTGATACTGGGCGGTTCATTGTAGAAGGGAAGGGTGATGACCTTCGCATCTGTGTCGATTCCGCCTCTAAATTCGCCGCTACTGAAATCCTACTTTCGGATGTCTTATTTGGGTTGCATCCTGATGCCGCCGTCTATGCGGATACACTCACCATTAATATAATCATTTTCCACGATAGAGCTGGCCAATTGTGCAATCTCCTCGGCTTTACCCAGACGTTTTGGATACAGAACCTGACTACTGAGAGGCAACAACGCCTGCTCGATTTCCGGTGTCATCTCTTCGGCACCACCCATCATCAGCGGCGTGTAGATCAAGCCGGGAACGATGGTGTTAACGCGGATACCCATTACGGCCAGATCCCTGGCAATTGGCAGAGTCATGCCAACAACGCCGCCTTTGGACGCACTGTAAGCTGCCTGCCCGATCTGACCTTCATAGGCGGCGACGGATGCCGTGTTAATGATTACGCCTCTGCCGCCATCTTCAGTCACCGGGTCGTTTTTTGCCATCTGCTCAGCGCACAGACGCAAGACATTAAATGTACCTACCAGATTAATCTGAATGATTCGTATGAATTGATCCAGAGGGAAAACACCTTTCCTTCCCACCGTGCGGATGGCGTTTCCCGTACCGGCATAGTTACAATTGATATGAATTGCGCCAAATGCTTCCATGGTTTTCTCAATTGCATTAACCGCGGAATCTTCTTCCACGACATTGGTGTTGATGAAGATACAATTTTCACCCAGCGTTTCAGCCAGCGGCGCACCCTTGTCTTCGTCCATATCCAGAATTGCGATCTTTGCGCCCTGCTCGATCCACCTTTCCGCGGTCGCACGGCCAAGTCCTGAAGCCCCTCCGGTGATGACAGCGACTTTACCTGAAATTTCCATGTATTTTTCCTCTACAGATGATAGAAAAGTAATTTTTTCCAGGGATCGTAATTACTCGACATGCAATTACGCTTGATTATTATTCGGGAATCCGAAGCATAAAGACCTCTTCCGCATAATGCAAAAGTCCAAATTCATATATTTACCACGGGGATCAGGCTAACTTTACTCCGACCCCATTGAATCAGTGCGGTAAAGCAGACTACCTGTAACACCACCATGGCAACAAGCCAGCTGATGGCACTAACGGGATCGGTCATCAGATGCCCGGCCTGATAAAACATAACGGCAATAGTGTAAGCCATTACGAATGACCAACTGGTGCTGAAGATTGTCCAGAAAGTTCCGAGTTCTTTGTAGATAGCACCCACGGTAGCAACGCAAGGCATGTACAGCAGAATGAACAACAGGTAACTGAATGCACCCAACTCACCGTCAAACAAGCCGCGCAGCATGTCTATCGTTCCCATGGTAACCTGCTGTTCTGCTGCCGCGGCTTGCGTATCGGAGAGATCTCCGACGTTAATACCCAGCGGATCTGTAACCAGATCCGCCAGATCAGCAAAATTATTCGGTATTGATATGACCGCCGCATAAAAGGTTGCACTGAAATCGAAAGCCTTATCTTCGCCAGTAGCCGCATCTTCATAAGCGATATTTGAGTAGAGTGCATTAAGCGTACCCACTACCACTTCCTTGGCAAAGATCCCGGAGAATATGCCAACCGTAGCGGGCCAATTGTCCTCCTTAATCCCCATGGGGCTGAATATCGGCGTCAATGTTCGCCCGATAGCAGACAGTATGGATCGATCGGTATTCTGATTGTTGATAGTGCCATCGGTGCCGATGGAACTGATAACGTTGAGGATGATGACAACTATTACAATCGCCTTTCCTGCACGTACCACAAATCCTTTTAGTCGATGCCAGGAGTGGATAACGAGTCCATTAAGGGTTGGGAGATGATAGGCAGGCAGCTCCATCACGAAGCTGGAAGTTTCTCGTGTGAGCAGACGTGTGCGCACAATCAGGGCAGATATGACAGCCACCGCAATTCCGCACAGATACAGTGCAAAAACGATGTTCTGACCATTTTTCTCAAAAAACGCAGTTGCAAACAACACGTAAACTGTCAATCGTGCGCCGCATGACATATAAGGCGCCATGATGATGGTGAGAATTCTGTCTTGTTGATTGTCCAGAGTTCGGGTCGCCATGACCGAAGGGACGTTGCAACCAAAGCCGACTATCAGCGGTACAAACGATTTTCCGGGCAGGCCAATCCCTTTCATCATTCGGTCAATAATAAATGCGGCTCGTCCCAGATATCCGGAATCTTCCAGAAACGACAAAAACAGGAACATGCAACCGATAATGGGTATGAAGGTGCAAACCAGTTGCACACCACCACCGATACCGTCTGCAATGAAGATGGTAAGCCAGTCCGGTAGACCCGCGGTCTGCATGAGGAATCTTGGACCTTCGACGAAAAGTGCCAGGGCTGTTAAATCAAAAAAATCGATCAGCGCCGTGCCCACATTGATAGTGAACATGAACATCAGATACATGATGAAGAGGAAAATCGGGAATGCCAGTATCGGATGCAACACTACCGAGTCGACCATGTCGGTCAGTGTATGACGAACCGGTGTGGTATGAACGACATTCTCCAGTATGGCATCGATCTGCTTATAACGCGCTTCGAAACCGTGAGGAAATTTGGCTTTGTTCTGGGCTTCATATTCTGTAATGATAATTTCAATCACATCTTCAAGAATTCCCAGACCTTCACGACGGCTGGCAACCATTGGGACCACCGGGCAGCCGAGCGCTTCACTCAACTGACTGGGGTCAAGATGAATGCCCTGCTTGTGGGCTACATCGGTCATGTTCAGCACGACAATGATGGGTACATTCAAATCCAGCAATTGGGTCGTGAGAAATAGCCCACGCGCCAGACTGGATGCATCAACGACATTGACTACCGCGCTAAAGTCCCCCCGCTTGAGAAACTCTCGGGCGATTTCTTCGTCAATTGCATCTGAGTCTCCCACCCTTTCCAGATTGTACATGCCGGGTAGATCGATGATTTCAATATTCAGATCGCCGTGGCGGTAGTCACCTGTCTTGCGTTCAATGGTGACGCCGGGCCAGTTGCCGACCCGTTGCCTGGAGCCGGTTAAGGCGTTGAAAAGCGTTGTCTTGCCGCTGTTGGGATTGCCGATCAGCGCAATGGAAGCATTGTGGTTCATATACGCTCCAGGATCAGGCAATGGGCTTCGGCGGGACGCAGGGTTAGTCGGGAACCACGAAAATGGATCTCTATGGGATCTCCAAGTGGAGCGAATCGCTTTACCAGCACCTGGGTACCCGGAATAAGCCCAAGGCTTCGAAGCCGCTGGGCATAGCTGTCACTTTTTTGGTGGTAGCCCACCACGCGCACACGATCACCTTTTTTCAGGTCGGCGAGCGTTACTTCATTATGATCGGTCATAGGCGGGAGGATACACTATTGCATGTTATTTAAATAGGAATTATTCTCATTTGCGATCAGGTATGGTGAATAGCCCGCTACTTTTTAGTCAAAAAACTGTGTAGCCGGAAAACGCCTTTCTCAGTGCTTGCGCACATTCGCTTAACGCTTCTCGTGCTTTGTCCAGCAATCCGGGCATGGTGATGAATCCATGCATCATCCCTTCGTAGTGGCAGTGCTGCACTTCAACACCCGCAACTGCGAGTTTATCGGCATATGCCTGGTCTTCATCCTGCAGTGGATCGTATCCCGCCGACATCACCAGCGCTGGAGGCAATCCCGAGAAATCCTCGGCAAATAGTGGTGACGCTGTGGAAGAGGAGCCCCTTCACACGGGTGGGTATTAACCATCTGGGCCACTGGAAGATCGGCTTGAGGACTGCTAATCTGGCGAGCGAATAAGCTGGAGAGGTCCCATGATTCCTAAACTTCCTTTCGGCCGGACCGGCCACGACAGTACCAGAACTCTTTTTGGTGCGGCAGCGTTGAGTGCTATGCGTCAGGAGAAAGCAGACTCCGTGCTTGAACTACTGCTTGAATTTGGTGTGAATCACATTGATGTGGCTGCCAGTTACGGCGACGCTGAACTGCGCATAGCTCCATGGATGAAACAACATCGGAAGGACTTCTTTCTGGCATCAAAAACGGGCGAGAGAACTGCTGCAGGTGTGAAGGAGAGTATTCAGCGGTCCCTGGAACGGTTGCAGGTAGACCAGATTGATCTGATTCAATTTCACAATCTGACCGATGAGGAAGGTTGGCAAACGGCCATGGGACCGGGTGGTGCACTGGAGGCGGCAATTGAGGCTCAGGCTCAGGGCCTGGTCAGATTTATAGGAGTTACCGGTCACGGTATCTCTGTACCTGACATGCATCTGCGTAGTCTGGCCGAGTTTGATTTCGATTCGGTGCTGTTACCTTATAGCATAATGATGATGCAGGATCCGGAGTATGCGGCAGGTTTTGAGGCTTTGTATCTGCAATGCCGGGAAAAGAACATCGCCATGCAAACCATCAAATCCATTGCGCGTCGTCGTTGGAGAGAGGAGGATCCATCATTGAGATTCAGTTGGTATGAACCCATCAAGGATGAGGACGCTCTGCGCAGAGCAGTACACTGGAATTTTAGTCGACCCGGGATCTTCCTGAATACATCCAGCGATGCGACTTTGCTGCGTAAGATTCTGCAGGCGGCCAGTGACTTTGATGATAGAGTCAGTGAAGCGATTGGATCTGAAGTTGAAATCGATGTTAAAGCACTCGATATGGAACCGCTCTTTGTTCGCGGGGTGACGGATTCGATCTGATTACCAGATTCCTATGCAGCAACTTTGATACAAAGCCATCTCTCCGGGATTACCCCGACAGATTGTTAATGGCGCGAAGAGCCGCACAGGCAGCGCCGTAACCATTGTCGATATTAACCACCACCAGGCCTGGTGCACAGCTGCAAAGTAGGGCATTTAGTGCAGTTTCACCCTGTTTCGCCATGCCGTAGCCCACGGAGGATGGCACAGCAATAATAAGACCTGGCACCAGTCCACCCAGAACAGTCGGTAATGCCGCGTCCATGCCTGCGACACAGATAATCACTTTCTTTTCGCGGATATCGTCCAGGCGGTCTGTTAATCGCCATAGTCCTGCTACCCCAACATCATTAATCTCTGCCACGGGGTGGCCGTAAAATTGCAGCGTACGTGATGCTTCCCTCGCCACCGGCACGTCGGCACTACCGGCCGTAATAATCGATATTCGTGCTTCGTCGTATAAGAGATCAGGACAACGATGAGAAGCCGTCCTTGAAACTTCGTCATAATCCAGGAATCCGGGAAAAGACTGTTCCAGGTAAGCGTAGGTTTCCATGCCCATTTTTGTAAACAGCATGGACCTTTCTTCCTGCTGTAATTGTTGGCAAATAGATGTCAGCTGAGACTGACTCTTGTTGGAGCAGAAAACCGCCTCAGCCAACCCGGTCCGGTTGCTGCGGTCGAAATCCATTACTACTTCTTTATTGTTCAACTTGCAGAGTCTCTATTAGGAAAGCGCTGCCCTGGCGGTAGGGCTCAACAGTGATTGAGCCGCAGTAGTGATCAAAGCCATTGGCTTTGAACAGGTTTTCAGTTGTCTGAATAGCCAGTTTCGAATAATCCGAGTTTGGTTGAATGGTTTCTTCTGTGTCCAACTCGATAACCACTTGCAGTGGCCGAACTCGACATCGTACACCTGTCAGCGTCAGATGGTTTTCAAGTTGTTTCCATAAAACCTGTTCCACCCTATTGATGACAGGTAACAGTTTTGCATCTATGGCGATACCTGTGGTAACGCGACTGGATAAACATGGTGCTGCAGGCAAATGGTGCAAATCTTTCAGCCCCAGAGTTTTGGCGATCTCCCTGAGGGTTTTTTTGTCAATACCGGCTTCAACATAAGGATGTAAAACCTGGTGTTCTTTGGCAGCAATCAAACCGGGGCGGTAGTCGCCCAGATCATCTAAATTGGTGCCGGAAATGACCTGCAGGTCGGTGTACGCGGAAATGGTGTCGTATAAATTTGTTTTGCAGTAGTAACATCGATTGGCTGGATTAGCAACGTAGTTGGGATCCTTAATTTCATCCGCATTGATCATATTCAGATTCCAGGTTTCTTGCTCGGCGTACTTTCTTACGCGTTCAGTCGCCTGGGATGGAACAGCCGGGGACAGGGCATGAAATTGTTGTGTGGCAGGATTCACCCTGTGGGCGACATAAGCCAGGGTCATGCTGTCTACCCCTCCACTCACTGCTACAGCCACCGGTCCGATAGTCTCCAGATGATCCTGTAAAATTTGTAATTTACTCATTGGGGCGCTGCTTTTTAAATTTTTTTTCTGCGACATTTTCGATTCGTTTGCGAAGTTTCTGTTTGGCCACCAGACCACCTGCAGTTTTGGAGATGTCGTCCATTTCCGCTTTTGCGCTGGTGTGCGTGGGTCGGTGCACGATTTTTACGCGATATGAGCCATCTTTTTCGTTTACCGTTATCTCTTCCCGCTTAAGTATAGAACGACTGACCAGTCGTTTGCGAATTCCGATCGTGGTCGTCTCTTCAAAACACAAACGGATCAAGTCTGATTCCACGTCGGGTTTGCCCAGTATTCTGACAGCAGATACCTGCCTGCCCTTCTTGCCGAATGCGGGGCTTTGTAAGACATCCAACACCCCCTGCAACTGTCTGATCCTGTCCAGGGCATTTGCCAACTCTTCTCCGGTTTGATCGTCGACTTCAAATTCAATTTCCAAAACCTGATCACTGAGCCATGTTTCCGTCTCAGCCGTATCAAAAACCAATATGCGAAGCACGTTGCTTATACCCGGAAATCTTTTTGTACCAAAACCGTATCCTGAATGAGTTAAACGTCCTCCACTGCCAACCAGACCCCGGTGGGGGGCAAGATATTTCAGGATTGCTGCACCCGTGGGAGTAATTCGTTCCCCCTCGATACCATCATCGAAGAACTCAAAGCCCTCCAGTAACAGGCTGGTAGCGGGTGCAGGCACAGGCAACAGACCGTGAGCAGTTTGTATATGACCTCTTCCCAACGGTAAAGTTGAAGCGCTCCAACTGCTAACCTGTAATTCGTTTATCAGATAGGCAGCGGCAATAATGTCGGCGATGGAATCCCATGCTCCCACTTCATGAAACGCCACCTTATCAATGGCTATGCCGTGGATGCCAGCTTCTGCTTCCGCGAGCAGTTGAAAAATTGCCAGGGCTGTTTGTTTGGTAGAACTGCCTATTGCAGAATCATTGATAATTCTTTTTATCTCGCTGAAATGACGATGGCCATGTCCTTCTGCGTCTTGCGCAGGTGTTACATTGAACCTGGTTCCTGTTAATACACCATCATTGATGGGCTCACAGGACAGCTTTACCAGATCGGAAAACCCGGCCTCGGAAATATGATTGTTCAACTGATCAGTTAATTTTGGAAAGCCGTCCAGCAGAGCACCGACAAACATGTCTCCCGAGATACCACCTACCACATCAAGATGTATATGCATGGTCCATATTGCTTTTTGAGATTTAACCATAGTAAAGAAACTGGCAACTTTTAAAAAGAGCTAGTTCGACTATCTGTTTTCATGTCCACGGGAAACGACCGGTATGATTCAAGTTCCAAAAAAATTGGAATCTTGACGCTCCCAACCGCTTTGGTGATAATCGGAGGGAACAAAATTTCTTGATTAACATATCTAGCTTCCGGAGAGAATCACATGACAACGCCTGATGCATATACTATTGGACCTTCACAACCCGAGGTCCGCGAATTAAGTATCGGTGAGGCGCTTCGGGAAGCGGCAGAGGAGGTGCCTGATCAGGTCGCCTTGATTAATGGCGTTCCGGATATTACCAAACGAAGAGAGTGGACCTATGCACAACTTTACCGGGAATCACTTCGCGTTGCCAAAGCAATACGCAAGCGGTTTGAGCCAGGTGAGCGGCTGGCAATATGGGCACCCAATTCGCCGGAGTGGATATTAACCGAATTTGGCTGTGCATTAGCCGGCGTAATACTGGTCACAGTGAATCCTTCCTATCGGCCGCATGAGGTTGCTTATGTACTCAAACAGTCTCGTAGCTCTGGAATCATTGTCTTGCCGGAGTTCAGAGGTAATCGAATGTTGCTGGCGGTGGACGAAATTAAGGGTGAGTGTCCCGATCTGCGAGAAATAATTCGCTTCGACCAGTGGCAGGATTTTCTTGAATCCGGTGACGATTGCGAGCTGGAACTACCCGATGTCAAGCCGGGTGATGCGGTCATGATCCAGTATACGTCTGGCACGACGGGTTTCCCCAAAGGTGCGTTATTACATCATCGCGGACTGGTAAATAATGGCGCGCATACCATGGATCGTATGGGGGTAACAGAGAATTCTGTGTGGCTCACTATGATGCCTTTGTTCCATACGGGGGGATGTGTGCTGTGTGTCCTTGGATGTATATCAAAAAGAGCCACACAAGTACTGGTGGAAAGTTTTGATCCAGGTCTGGTATTGGAGCTGATCGAAACTTACTCCGTGGCAGGCACGTCCGGTGTACCCACCATGTTAATCAGTCTGCTGGAGCATCCGGATTTTGCGGGCACAGAGTTGTCAACAGTTAAAACCATTACATCCGGGGGCTCAACCGTGCCTGCGCCGCTGGTACAACGATTCGAAGCAGAACTGGGAGCTGCATTTACGATTGTCTTTGGACAAACAGAGTGTTCTCCCGTTGCGTCCATGACGCGACCGGATGACTCCCTGGAAGATAAGGCAACGACGCTTGGTGGCGCCATGCCGAATGTAGAGATCAAGATAGTAGATCCAGAGACGGGCGTGACTGTACCGCAAGGTACCCTGGGTGAATACTGTACTCGTGGTTATCACGTCATGAACGGCTACTTCGATATGCCAGAGGCAACAGCGGCAGCGATTGATAGCGAGGGATGGCTGCATACGGGTGATCTTTGTTCCATGGACCAGCGCGGTTACTGCACTGTTGAAGGAAGACTCAAGGATATGATCATCAGGGGAGGTGAAAATATCTATCCCAGAGAACTTGAAGAGTTGCTATTTCAACATCCCACGGTGGGCGAAGCAGCCGTAGTAGGGTTGCCCGATGACAAATGGGGAGAGGTGGTCGGCGCCTTCATTCGTGCAGCACCGGGTCAGGCAGTGGATCCAGAGGAGTTACTTGCCTATCTGCGAGTGCGTTTATCGCCACAGAAGACTCCGAGTCTATGGTTTCTAGTGGATGAATTTCCATTAACCGGATCGGGAAAGATTCAAAAATTCAAGCTTCGAGAGCAGTGGGAAAATGGGGAATTCGATCAGATCTAAGCGTTCTTTTGTGCGCCTGAAAGTGAATTATTCTGTCTGTTGACAGGGTAATCGATATCCGCAGTTCGGTGGGCTGCATCCGGACAAGAACCGGTTAGACCGGGTTGAAAATTCGGGCAGCTGCTAAGACTGCAAAGATCAGAAGGAGGAGCGTCATGTCGCGACAGGCACCTGCAAGAATCCACGTAATCACCGGTGGTTTTCCTCCAGGTGAGCATGCGGGGCACGATATGGACTATGCAAGATTGCGCCTACTGCAATTGATTGCCGAGTATGACAACCTTCACGCTACTGTGGCAAATGATTTTGCGGATGTGAACAAATGGCTGCCCGGTTGTCGGCTGCTTGTAACCTATGTAGCAGGTCCCTTTCCGGATGAGCAGCAGAATGAATTTATAAATCAGTGGCTCGAAGCAGGCGGTCGCTGGCTAGCGCTGCATGGAACATCCGGTGGCAAGGCTGTCAGACTTTCGGAAGGAATGGGCAGAAAGATGGTGAAGTCGGATCATCATGAGACGCTTGGGAGTTTTTTCCTTAATCATCCGCCCATCAGAAAATTCAAAGTCAGCGTGGTCGATCGTGAACATCCGTTAACACGTGGCTTACCCGAAGAATTTGAAGTGATGGATGAACTGTATCTGATTGAGCTTTTGGACCCACATGCACATATTCTGCTAACAACTGAACTGGAGCAGGACCCATCACCCCCGGGGTTTGGATTCAAGTATGATGAGGATACATCGCTTCAACCCGATGGCAAGACGCGTGTGCTTGGATATGTGCGAGACATGGGCAAAGGCGCCGTGGCCTACTTTGCCTTGGGTCATTGCCACTCTCCCAGCTCCAATGTACAACCATTCGTTGATCCGGGCGTTGCCGCTGATGGACAAACGCCATTGCTGTTCAGAGGATCCTGGGAAACCCAACCCTTCGGCCAACTACTGCGGAATGCTGTACGGTGGGGTGTCGAAGAGCAGTGACCTTGGAGATTGTCCGAGATGTCGGACCACGAGAACAGACTAACCGACTGCGGAGTAACCTGGTGGGCCATATTTCCATTCATATTCGTTAAATATGTCGGGATCCGGAGGCGGCCCCACCGCACCATCAATATTCGTCGAGGCGTTCTACCGCTCAAATGATCGAAAAATCTGCCGAAGCGTCGAACCGCTCAATCAGTCTCGCCCTCGCTACGGTCGCTATTTTCGGATAGCCTCCCAGCCATGCTCTGGCTGCGCATGCGCTGCGTTCATATCTGTTTTTCAGGCAGGTGGATTAAGATACCGTTCAGTTGCTCACGCATGATCACCTGACAGGCCAATCGGCTTCTTGGCCATACCAATGGCAAGAGTTCATTCTCATCTTCTGTGCACTCCGGTAGTTGCTCAAACCAGGGTGATCCGACCTGGCAATGACAAGTGGAACAATTTGCACCTCCGCCACATTGCGCTTTGATGCCATCCACGTGGTTATCAAGGGCACAGTTCCTGCTTGTGTCACCGGATTGCACTGCGTCTGTTTCGCGTGATTTATCCGGGTGAATAAATATCACTTGAGGCACTTTTGGATACCGGTTAGATGTCCTGATACGATGTTATGCCAGTTTAGCGACGCTGACTACTGCTGTGAAACTGCGTTGCTTGCACTTGATCTGCGATTGTGGCAGCTTGTGTGCATGAAACGATTGCTGAGAAAACGGTTGTGATACTTGATTTGCACACCCATTCCATAAAGTCCGATGATGGACGTGCCAAGGTGGAAAACTATTGCAAGTGGATCCGCTCACGCGAGATCCCCATCGATGGATTTGTGCTCACTGAACATCGACAATTTGATGTGGAATCAGATTATTCTACACTGGTAAAATCATCGGGGCTTTGTATTCTGAAGGGTAGTGAAGTCGAGACAGAATACGGGCATGTGCTGGTTTTCGGTGTTACTGAAGCCCTGATGCTGGCATATCATTTCTCGAGTATTGGTTTGCCATTGGCAAGTGTGCTGGAAAGCTGGGAGCAGCACAACGCGATTGCCGTTCCGTGCCATCCCGGGCGCAAGCGAGTGGGTATGCAGGCAAACATCGAGAAGCTGGGGGTGCCGGCCGGAGTGCGAATAGTAGAAACGCTCAATGGCGGTAGCAGAAGAGGTGAGGATGAAATCACACAGCAAATGGCCGCAGAATTGGGGTACCTGGGAATTGGTGGCAGTGACTCTCATATTGTGAGCCACATAGGAAGATGTGCGACGCGTTTTCCCGGTGATATTAGCAATGAACATGAACTGGTCGAAGCGCTCCGGGCCGAAGAATTTGCAGCAATTAGTATGAGGCAATAAATTGGAAGATGTCGAAACCCTAAGAGAGAAGTATCTGAATCTCGATTATGACGAGAAGACCTTTGAGGTGGATCAGGACAAAATCATCGCTTATGCAAAGGCCTGCGGTGAAATTGCACCCCGTTTTACAGATCCAACCCATGCGGATTTTCAGGCACCTCCTACCTTTCCCTCGAGTTTGATGGCAGGTAGGCATTTACCCGAAGATTTTCCACGATTTGGCGGTATTGGCATGGATGCCGGTAAGGCGGTTGAACCCATGCTGCCTATTCGACCGGGTGTTCAGCTCAAGGGGCGAACACATCTGCACGACATATATACAAAGACGGGCCGTTCCGGTCGCATGATTTTCCTGGTATCGCGAATGGAACTGTACGATCCGGAGGGTAAACATGTGGCCAATGCTGATACCAGTACTGTCATCAGGGAGAGGAGCAGCGAATGACTGTGAGTACTATTCAGGACGTGGAATTTGGTGAAGAACTGCCTGCATTCAAGCCGGACACAAGTCTTGAGAATGTGCGTATATTTGTTGCGGCTGCCGGTTGGGGCGCAGCTCGCTTTACCGATCACGAAGCCGCACGCAAGGAAGGACTACCCGGGGCACTGGTGCCGGGCATAATGAGTCAAGGATTTCTGGCCGCCATGATCCATCAGTGGGCATCCGATGCGAGAATCGTAAAAATCGATACCGTCTTCCGCGCGCCGGTGATGGTTGATCAACCCCATTACATCACGGGTATCGTGACCGATATCAATGCAGAGGACAGTTACGTGGAGATCGACCTTACAGTAAGTAACGAAGCAGGAGAAACTCGCGTGTTTGGTACAGCAACCGTCAATCTGGCCTGATTGACGCTGCGCTACGACTGCCAACGAGATTCTCTAAATCGGTTTGAATAACGGGATTGAGAGTTCTTCATGTTCTTCCCATTCAACTTCCACCCTCTGCCCGATACTCACTTCATGCAGCGGATCATCTATACCAACGATGTTGGATAACAGGCGTGGTCCTTCATCGAGATCGATCCAGGCGACGGCATAGGGGATTTGGTTGCGAAAAAACGGATGATAGCTCTGTCTCACTACACTGTAGCTGTAGACAGTTCCCTTACCTGAAGCGATATGCCAGGACAGATTATTACCCAGGCAGCCGGTACAGTGACGTCTTGGATAAAAAACAATGGTTTTACAGTCATCGCACTTTTGGTATTTCAGCTCGCCCTGTTTGGTTCCTTTCCAAAATTCGCGAGTGTCGTACTCTTTCAAATTAGGCAGTGGTCTTTTAATGTCTGCCATGATCAGTCCCTCCCCAGAATTATAGTTCCACCGGAGTGGCGACTCCCTAACATGCCACCATTGCCGTGGGCAACCGCAAGTTTCGCGTTATCTACCTGAGAGCAGGATTCGCCGCGTAACTGTCGAGTCGCTTCAATCAACAGGAAAATCCCTCGCATACCTGGATGGTTTGACGACAGTCCGCCCCCGTCTGTATTGAGAGCCGGACCATCACCTGGGCGGTCAAAACGAAGTCGCCCACCCTCAACCCAGGTTCCGCCTTCTCCCTTGTTGCAAAAACCCAGATCTTCCAGCAGCGTTAAAACAGTGATACTGAAGGAATCGTAGACCATTGCGATGTCTATCTCCTGTGGGGTAACACCGGCTTCCCCAAAAGCCTGTGGCGCCGATTGCACGGCCGCGCTGGTAGTGAGATCACCCCCGATCTCAGGATATTTTGTTGCTTCACCACTGCCCAGGATCCATACCGGTGGTTTCTGACAGTCTCTCGCGACCTCTGGTGCAGCGATGACAACTGCACCCCCGCCATCAGATATCATGCAGCATTCCAAAAGGTGGAGAGGATCGGCAATCATTCTCGAATTTACCACATCGTCGATGCTGGTTTCCCGAATATCCAGAAATTCCAGAGCCGTCATGGCTTCGACCGCTTCCGGATTACGCATAGCATGCAATCGAGTGGCGATGGAGATTTCTGCAAGTTGCTCGCTCGTTGTTCCATACTCGTACATATGCCGATGCGCCACCATCGCATAGTTGGCGATCAGGGTCATTCCGGAGAATGATTCCATGTTGTCGACTGGGTGAATCCCACCTCCTCTTCCGCCAACACCGATTGCTGCAGCGTTGCTGTGTGCAGTAGAGCCATAGGTTAGTAACGCCACACGAGCCTTACCCGCTGCAATATCACGTTTTGCATGTCCGGCGTGGAATTCATAGGAACTTCCACCCACATTTGTGGTATCGATGATGTTGGGCTGTAAACCTAAGTACTCCGCCATGGCGAGACCACCCATGCCACCGCCTTCACCAGCATCATAGATTGCATCAACATCGCTCCACGTCAATCCCGCGTCCTGAAGCGCTCGCGCAGCACTCTCGGCCTTGATCTGCAATGGACTTATCTGACCTTCAACGTCTCTCGAGGGGTACTCATGAATGCCGACGATTGCGGCATCTCGTGCCTGACCAGCCATAAACTCCTCCAATTAGTAAGGAGATCGACTTTATATTAAATGTGGACACCCATCAAACCCCCCACTCAATTATTAAATGTGGACACCCATCAAACCCCCACTCAATTATCATTATTTGTGGACACCCATCAAAATCATTGCATTATTGTGCATTATTGTGGACACCCATCAAAATCATCGAATAAGCATCGCTCCCTAAACAGTTGTTTAGTTGCTCATAGATAGTTTATGGCTGTCCAGGCTTGGATTTCGAAATAGTAGATGTCCCAAAATTGCACCAGGTTGCATCCTCGATGATGGATGTTTACAGACGGTGAGTTTGATGGGTGTCCACAAATAAAAAATTGGAATGTCCTTAAAGGTCACTTCAGAATTTCGTCCAATAAGAAAATATCCGTTAGCAGTGCCCGCAGATGAATGGAAGCATTCAAATTGTCAATAAGTTGTGAACTGATTTGGGATTGTGCCTGAACAAGTCCGATTCCAGCCTGTGCCTTCTTGCTGTCTCTGACTAATACGTCAATAAAAACCTTGGCTCGAATTGCCGCGTTTGACTCCCCTGAGGATTCTCCTGCAAAACAGTTGTTTGAAACGGTGCCGATGCCTTCAAGGGACTCATAAAGGTTTTCCAGATACTCCCGAATCTCGGGACCTTCGTTGTCTTTCTCACGCCCCTGTGCAGCATATGCCAGCATGAACTCATAGGCACTCTCGATAATGTCGATCCGTTTTTCCAGTTCAAAATGGGAGTTAGCACTCATTTACGGTTCTCAGCTTTTGCAGTGAATGTGGCAGGTAACCAGTGTGCAGGATCATGATAGTGCATAAGTTCATCGCGTGTGATCCAACCCAAAATCATGGATCGGGTGTAAAACAGTTTTTCGGGGCGCAGGGCAAAATATACGTGAATCATAATTAAACTGATCGACCCCAATGCCGAAAATCCATGTATCACGTAGATAAAACCCCAGGTTTCCTGGGAAAGCAAATAAGGGTCACGGTCCCAAAAAGGCGAGTCTATCTTTACCAGCATAAGTAATCCTGTGGCGATCGCCGTTAACACCAGCAATGCCATTGCCTGGTGATAGCCTTTTTGGGCGGGAGAGTATTTACCGGCTTTGAAGGAATGACTTTCTGTTGTAGAGAGATCTGCGTGAATAGCTTCGATTTGACTACTGATCTCTTGTTTGCTGATATTCATTAAGTGTAGCCGACCCAGGATCAGAACTTTCATGATATGCACTATTATCACCAGAGTGAGCAGCATGCCCGTAATCCAATGAATCAGAACCCACTCAAACTTCACCCCAAGAATTGGCAACAGGCTGGTGCAAAGCAGAGTTATCATAGCCAAGGCTATCAGCCAGTGCAGGATCCTATCGGCTAATGCGTGTCTTTCCAGGCGAGTGTTAGCCGGACAGGTGCTGACCGTGGTGTGGTTTTTACCTGACTTGGGTGACGATGTATTCATCGTTGGCGATTACGTGTCCGGATACGCACATAGAGAAGATGGAGGCAGATAAAAGCTAAACCTAATCCAAAAAACACCCAGAGCAGATCCCAGGATACACCTTCCAGGACCTCCTGCCCCCAGGGATTGCGACTGTAGCGAAATATGTCCAAATCGCTTTATGCCTCCCTTATCGCCCGCTTTACCAGGTTTTCCATTAACGGGATTTTGAAGTGATTCTGGTTGAGGGGCGTTGCACCGCGGCTTGCTGAATTTGCAGCAAGCTGCGCTGTCTCTTCATCTCTGGGATTACCACGCACTACATTCTCGACCACTGTCAGCCGTTTGGGCACACATTCAACACCACCACATGCCATACGAATCTCGATGATTACGTTATCTTTGATTTTCATCGCAGAGGCGATGTTCACCAGAGCGAAATCCCATGTGTTACGGTCTGCGACCTTTTCAAAATAAAATTGTGCTCCAGCCCATGTATTTGGAATTCGAATGGTAGTAAGCACGTCACCGGGTTTAAGGACGGTCATTCTCTCGATATCTATACCCGGTCCGATGAAAAAATCTTCGGCCGCAATGGCTTGTTCACCAGTCTGATTGACCACAATCATTTCAGCCTCTAGTGCAATGAGTGCGGGTGCTGTATCTGATGGCGACACGGCAACACATCGATCAGCATTAAACAGGCAATGTTCACGGTTCAGTCCCTGAGGCGTGTCGGCATAGCAGGTGTTCCCTCCCGCACGGTAGCAATCCAGGCCGTAACGATAGTACCAACAGCGTGTATCCTGGCAAACATTGCCGCCAATTGTGCCGTAATTTCTGATCTGAGGACTAGCTACCTTGCCAGCCGCTTCAGACAAAAGGTTAAATTTCTGTTTGATGAGTGAATTTTGATGGATTTCAGTTAGTGTAGTCAGAGCACCTATTTCGATCCCATTATTGGTTTCGCGTACGTCCCTGAGCCCGGTTATACCACTTAGATCAATAACGGCCTTGGGGCGTTTAATCCTGTCCTTGAACCAGTCAAGGCTGTCATAGCCACCGGCCAAAATCCATCCATCCGATCCGAATTTCGTGATGAGACTCAGCGCGTTCTTAAGGTCAGTTGGCTGATATAGCGCAAATCCAGACATCATGTCTTTAGCCATCTTAACCTCCTTAGAATGTATTGACCTGCAAGGGTTTATGGGACTGAGGCCGGCCACTGGCTGCATTGATAACCATATCTGCAACTACGGGTGTGCGGTTGAAGTAATGCCCGCCAAGAGCATCAGAAATTGCACCCAGTAACGCAGCAGCAGCGGCACCCTGAACCGGTTCACCAATACCTCGTGCACCCACAGGATTCTGTGGATCTGGTTTATCCACGGCAAAGGCGCTCATGTGAGCAGGTACATCCAGAAAGGTCGGTAGCTTTGAATCAAGCAGTCCGACATTGGCAGGCAACCCGTTTTGCGGATCATACACATGACGCTCAAGAGCGGCCATTCCAATACCCATTACAGCTCCGCCCTTAATCTGCTGACTTAATCCCATTGGATGAACAACAGTGCCACAGTCAGCTACGGCGACGTAATCCAGAATCTCATGTTTACCGGTTTCAAGATCCAGCTCGATCTGCATAAAACCCACCACAAGAGCGGGCGGCGTACCATTTTTCTCAAGATTGTCCTTGGCTACCCCGATTAATCCAGTCCCAGCCAGGCCAGCAACAGAACGTTTCGTCATATCGTTAATGTCTTCCGGTGCTTCGTGCCCGTCGAATTTGTTTCCAAGTTCAATTGCGCGTTGTGCTATGGCTGCATAAGATAGCTGCCTGGTTGAGTCCGATTTGTGGATGACTTTCTCGTCTTTCAATTCATACTCGTCGATTGTTCCACCCAGATCCATTGCTGCGATCTCCAACAATTTATTTCTGGCATCCATTGCTGCAACATAATTGGTGCGACTCATTGTGAATGTCGTATTGCTACCAAATTGACCAAAATTCCATGGCAGATGTTTGCGGCTATCTCCTCGCTCGATAACGCAGTTTTCCCAATCGTAATTGAGTATTTCAGCAGCAACACGGGAGGTGGCGCTATAAGAATAGGTGCCCAGATTGCCGACGCCCGTGTGTATGTGGAGTTTGCCATCTGGGGTTATGCGCACCAAACCATCATAACCACTGGCACCGGCGCTATGATAAGCCTGACCGATACCAATTCCTATTACCTTCGAGCCATTGCGTTTTCCGCTAAGTAACTTCTTCTCCTGCCAGTTGAACTCTTCTGCTCCGCGTTCGATAGCATCAGTCAAGTAAGCACTGGTTACGGGACCCTGTTTCTGACCGTATTTGGTATGGTTATCAGGTGCATTAATCTTGCGTATTGTCATCCGGTCAATGCCCAGTTCCTTGGCGGCCTTATCCAGAATTGGCTCAATAATACAGGCAATCTGGTTCTGGCCGGGGCCTCTTTGAGCACCGCGGGGTGGTGTATTCGTCTGGACAGGAATGCCACGAAAACGCATATTTTCCGGAGTATATACCAGAGAGATGGCATCAGCCGCTGACAAATAATCACTTCCACCAGAATAGGGTCCATTTTCCTGGACGATATAGAGATCGACTGCGGTCACTCGACCGTCATCGCTGAAGCCGATTTTAAGCCGTCCCTGAAAACCGGGGCGAGCTGTGCCGAGGAAGTATTCTTCCGAGCGGGTAATACGTATCATCACAGGGCGAGATGTCTTCTTTGACATATACGCAGGAATGGCCATGATGGGATAAGCTACGCCTTTTGAACCGAATCCACCGCCGCAGTATTCGGCGATGAAAACCAGGTCTTCAGGTTTTATACCAATATATCGAGCCACATAAGGGACCGCGAAACTCTGGCTCTGAACGGAGCCGTGCAGGAAACACTTGCCATTTTGCCAATAGGCCATTGCAGAACGAGATTCCAGACAATGATGGGCCGTGCTTGCTGTGATAAAGCTTTCATCTAAAGTCAACTTGGCTTTGTTGAATCCTGTTTCGATGTCGCCATATGACCATTCATACTTGTGCTGCCCCATGGGTAATTCACCTTCCTTTACTGCGGCGAAGTCCCGCGCAGTCCACTTCACTGTGTCGATAAAACCTGATTTACCGTACCCTCCTGCAGAGTTGCCATCGGAGCGAGCATTTGGACCGTCGGGGTAGAGACTTTCCAGAGGATCAACAGTAAAGGGGAGTGGTTCAAGGTCTATTTTGATTTTTTCAATAGCTTCTGCTGCAAGTTCTTCTGATTCCGCTGCCAGTGCCAGAATGGGATCACCGACGTAAAGTGGTTCATTAGTCAGAATCGGTGTGGCAGGCTTGGGGATTGGGGGCACATCATCTGCAGTGAGAATTCCAGCGACTCCCGGCATTTTCAGGGCTTCCGAGGTGTCGATATTAAGCACGCGCCCATGGGGCATTGGACTGAGGAGGAGTTTGCAGAATAACATTCCATCGGCTCTAAAATCTTCAGAGTACTTTGCTTTCCCTGTTACTTTTGCCATAACGTCGGGAGGAGTGAAATTCTTTCCAATTAGCTTGTAACTCATTTTATGCCTCCCCTGCTGCGCGCATCACGGAATTAAGATAATGGTCGTAAGCTCCACACCTGCAGAGGTTTCCTGACAATGCCATCTGTGCCTCCTCTCGAGTGGGCCTGGGACTCGATTTCAGCAAGGCAATGGTCGACATGATCTGACCGGGTGTGCAGAAACCGCATTGAGGTCCAAGTTCATCGATAAACGCTTGTTGTACAGGATGCAGGTCACCGTTGGCTGCCTGCAAGCCCTCGATAGTGGTGATCTGACTCTTGCGAACAGTATGCGTCAGCGTCGAACAGGCATAGGTAGTTACATCGTCGAGTAGTACTGTACATGCACCACACTCGCTTCGATCACAACCCAGTTTGGTCCCGGTCAGCCCTAGTTTGTATCGTAACGTCATGGCCAGTGTTTCTTGCGGAAGCACATCAACGCGCCTGACAGTGCCGTTGACATTGAGCGATATCAGTCTTTCGACAGCCCCTCTGACTGGCACTTCACGGGTGCAACCGGCAAGTCCATGCAACATGAAGCCAGCAGATACGGTTGCACCAGCTGCAATAATTCCTTTTATGAAAGCACGTCTGGACGTACCGTTACGGCCTAGTCCTGTGCGTGCAGCACCAGTTCCCTCCTCAAGCTCCTCAAGCGCCGAATCTGCACCAGGATCATAAAAATTCACATTGCTGGACATCAGCATTTTCTCCGCCTAAAGTGAGATGACATTAAAAAATCATACAACTATTTCCTTTTCTGGACACCCATTAACTGCGATTTCCAGCATTGGTCCTCCTCACTGCTCTTGGTGATTTGTCATGAAGATGGATCTTGACCTGTTTTTGGACAGCCATTATGCGGTGAAGTCTCACAATGTTTTAGGATAAATCCCTACTCAAATTGATGATTTGGCTGGTTAAATTCGAGCTTCAGATCACTTATTGTATCGGCTTTCTGATCTGAGTGAGTGATTGCATCATGGCTTATGCTCGTACACATCTCATCGATACAAAAAATACTGGTTTTTATCACCTGATTTCCAGATGTGTTCGACGTGCCTGGCTGTGTGGTGTGGACGATCAATCAGGTCGAAATTTCAATCATCGAAAGGACTGGATAGAGCAGCGAATTCTCAAACTCTCCAGAGTCTTTGCTGTCGAGATATACAGCTATGCGATCATGAGTAATCACTACCATGTGGTCGTTCGGGTCCAGCCCCTTGAACCCCGGAATTGGACAGATGAGATGGTCGCAAAAAGATGGCTCATGTTGTGTCCAGTAAAGGGTTCTGCTGCAAGTAGCAGGCAGCAATACAAGCTTCAATTGGAAACACTGATAACGGATAAAAGTCGATTAGATGTTTGTCGAGAGCGACTAGGCAGCGTCTCCTGGTTTATGCGATTTATTAATGAACCATTAGCACGATTAGCGAATCGAGAAGATCAATGCACAGGGAGATTTTGGGAAGGGCGTTTCAAATCACAGGCATTGCTGGATGAAGCCGCTTTATTGGCATGCATGGCTTATGTGGACTTGAACCCAACTCGAGCCGAAATGACGGACAATATACTGGTAAATCCGCACACATCAATCAATCATCGTATCAAACACATGGTACAAGCTGAGAGCAAAACCAACCTGGTTCCGATCAATGGCTCACTTGGAAATCACCCACCTGTGCTTGATATAACTTTAAGAGGTTATCAGTCGTTGCTGGTATGGACCGCGCAAGTAAAAAGAGATAATCCAGGTCTTCTGCCACCCATCACAGTGTACCGGAATCTTGGAAAACTAGGTCAAAACGTGGATGATTGGTTGTGCTTTTATAACATGCAACATAATCGAACTTGTAGAGCATTCGGTTCTAACGAGGCTGTTCTGTCATTTATCAAGAAGATTGGTCAACACTGGATCAAGTTTTATCAACAGCAATCCCAAGTCCATTCACCTGGTTGACAATCTGCCCTGCAGCCAAGACTCGCTCCAGGATCTCGTGATTTTACTGCGTAACCAGGAGTGAGATACCACGCACCAGGTATACATAGCTAAATCGGTGCCCACCACAGTGATACTTATCCGAAGGTGCTTCTTATCAGGGGAACTGGTGTAGCACAATAAAACACAGCCATAGGAAGGTAGTTGAAACTGATCAAAGATCAATGGATGACTCCGTCAAATTAGGCAAAAACGGTTAATGGATGTCCGAAATTAATCAGTGATTACTACCTCGAATTTGAATGATCTAAAAGCTGATTTGATGGCTGTCCAGAAATGAGGATATTTGAATGCCATACAGATCTTGGGAATCCTGGATCGGGTAAAGCGATGCTTGGGATGTGTGTCTCTGCGAGTGCTTAGGTACGGTCGCATAGCAATCGTAACTTATTGATTATGTGGGACTATTAGGATAATCTAGGGCAACTGATGAAATCGCATGGTGAGTCGCAAGCATAGATAATGGGTCCTGCACTAATGACATGGTTATATTCGGACCAAGGGCGGACTGAAAAATATTCCTGGTGTGAGCGGCATCAGTTCGACACCTAAGAACTTTTTGTGAGTAGTGTGTCATGAAGATTCGAACACACGGAAAGCAAGAAATTGGAAGAAACCTGGTGAGTTTAGCGCTCAGAGGATTTTGCCGTGGATGCAAGAACACATCGATCCTGATTGTGTTCACAACAATTTTTTACACCCTGTCAGTTACGGCGGCTGGTCAGGAATCCAGGCCAGTTTCTGATTCTCGCCATACCTTTGGACCATTTGATGACCTAACAAAAGTTCAGCAGGTGATACAAATCCTTGCGGGGAAGAGCATACCTGTTGAACAACGGGAGAAAATGGAACGGGAATCATTGGGTTTCATCGTTGTCAGCCCTGGATTGGAATCACTTTATAAAGTTAACGACCAATTGCGGTCTTTGCGTAGCAGTAACATAAAAGACATTGTCTATTTGCAAGGCGGAGACTATCAGAATCGCGTGTCAATGGGAGTGTTCAATAACCGGGTTAGCGCGATTCGAAGGCAAGCGAATCTGGCGAGATTGGGTTTCGATTCTGAAGTGATTGATCGATCCAGGTCCAGGATTAGTTGGTGGTTGGATATCGACTCTCCGATAGAAGAGGATGTGTTGGCTGAAATCAGGGAAGTAGCCGGGGATCAGATCAAAATGATCGTTAACCTGGAAATGGTAGTTGACCAAACAGAACCCGCTGTAGTCACGGAAGCCGAGCAAGTGTATGCCGAGGCAACAGAAGTCAAATCTGATGAGGTTGTTGAATCGGCTACTCTGGAATCTGCGGAAGAGGTGGTTCGCCAGCTACCTGTATTCACTCCTGTGCTTGCTACACCAGAGGAACAAGAGAGAAGTGTTCCGATCACCTCAGTGACCACCTCAGATAAATCTGCAGTATCCGATAGATCAAGCTATTCGATTTTTTACGGATTTGGCGCGTTTCTTACCGTCATTGGGGTGTTTGGATTCATGTTGTATCGCATGAAAATGCTGCGCCAACGGATTATGCCACCACCCATGAAAGCCCTGATAGGTTCGGCACTTGATTCGAGGGATGAGGGAGTGCTTATTCTGGATTCAGATCAGACTATTGTATTTGCTAATCAATCGATGAAAAACATCGTAAAATTGTCAGGTGAGGAATTGCTGGGGAAAAAGACATTCATACTGAGAAGTGCGGATGCAGATGGAACACCTATTAGCGATGCTGAAGCGCCCTGGAGTCAAGCGCTGATCGAGGGCGTTCCACAGGTGAATCTAAGGCTCAGGCTTAAATCCGCCGGTAACAAGTTTGGCGTTTTCATGACGAACTCTTCTCCTCTTCTTGATGACTCAGGTAAACGCGTTGGGGTGTTGGTGAGCTTTAAGCATCTCGAGGAATTGGAGGTGAAGAATCAATCACTTCAACATCCGGGACCAACACAAGGAGACGTTCCGGCAAGTCATGCTGATCTGTTGGCTCAGCTAAATCCGGATATTCAAGGCTCAATGAATGCAATTCTGGGATATGCGGAAGTATTGCGTCGCGGATTCGGTATAGAGAGCGAAGCAAGCAGGAAGTGTATCGATGCCATTTCATCCAGCTCTGATAGAGCTGTTGAGTTGATTAATGACATTATCGAATTGTCCAAAATAGAAACGGGTAACACTGACGTCGCAGTAGCATCTTTTTCCCCGAGGTTTGTGATTGATGATGTCGTAAACCTGATGAATATCAAAGTTAAGGATCAGGGGATTTTGGTTTCTTCCCAGGTTGAAGGCGAGCTGCCACCAAGAATAATTTCTGATCCAGGAAAGATAAGAAGGATACTTACCAATCTCGTTAGCAATGCAGTTGAATGCTCTGGAAAGGACGATATTATTGTTGTTCCGGGAATCATCGAGAGTGAATCCAGTGCGATTCTGACGTTGACGGTTCATGGTGCTGGAAGCTCCCTGCCAGAAAAGGAAGTCGAAAACCTGCTTGAATTTATTGCGAGAGAAATCAATACCGGACAGGTGCAAGGGGAAGGGGCAGGATTGGGATTATCTATAAGCAAGCGAATAGCCAAAGTGATGGGTGGTGATATTGTAGTCAGGCGTGAACCAGGTAGAGGGGTTATATTTGAAGCCACCATAGAAGTCCTGGTTGACGAGGATCAGCAGAATGAGGAAGCACTCGCACATCAGGCGGATGTAAAAATCTTTGCAGAGAAGATAGCCAATGCGGAAGCCCAGGCGAGGAAAGAGGGTATTGCAAGGGTTGAAGCAGAAGATCAGACCAAGGCAGCAGTTGAAGCGAGAACGCAAGCCGAAGCACAGCTAAACACTGAGGTAAGAGAAAAACAGGCAATGCAAGACAGAGTTAAGGCGGAAATTGCTGCCAGGACCGAAATTGAAGCCAGAAATAAAGTCGAGGTCGATGCCAGGATTAAGGCTGAAGAGAGAGCCAATGCGGAAACTGAAGCCAGTGCCGAAAAGGAAGCCAGAATAAGAGCAGAAGCAGAAAAAAGATTAGACGAGGAAACCAGTCGAAGAACCAAAGCAGAAAGCAGGGTAGACGAGGAAACCAGGCGAAGAGTCGAAGCAGAAAGGAAAGCGGAAGAGGAAGCAAGAGCTGGAGCAGAAGCAGTTGCCAGTGCAGAGGAAGAAGTTCAAGCACGAACGGCAGCCGATTCCAGTGAGAGCACGCAAGAGCGCAAGACAGAATTAAAGTCCGAACCCGTTACGCCGACAGTGGATATAAGTCAGGGCCAAGGTACCGGGTTGCGTTCTCGTGACGTCAAAGTATATCAGGGAACCGGACCGGTCAGATCGTCTTTAAACGTCAGTAATCCTACCATTCAAAAGTTGGTCCAGAAATCTGTATCGCGGCTGGAATCTCAGCTTGCTAATATGGATTTGGCATTTGGGACAGACAATTATTCTGCATTAACAAAACTCTGTTATAGGTTTAGAGGTGAAGCTGATAGTGTGAAATTGCATCCTTTGATTCAGCCAGCAAAAGACCTTGAAGAAATGGTGAAATCTCACCAATTTGCCAGAGCCAAAGAAAGGTTGGCTGATTTGAAACATCTTGTTGGCAGAATAGACCTGGGTACCGACATTGGCATGACCGGAACTGAATATCAAAATGCGGGAATTCCAGCCGAACAAGCGGGCTTACAAGACCATGTCGATGGCGCGACCGCGTCCGAAAAGCCCGCGTCTGGTGCTTTTGCACGAGGATCTACAGAGCAACCTGCTACTGAACCAATCAGGTCACAATTGAATCTTGATAATCCAAAAATCCATACGCAAGTGGAACAGTTTATTATCAGACTGGGCAGTCTATTGACTGAGCTGCATCATGCCTGGGAGAATAAAGATTTTGCAGCAATAAGCCGGCTTTCCCAATGGCTAGTAAGATATTCCCGGGTGTTGGGTTTTGGCGATTTTACCCAACCAGCGCAAGAGCTTTATGATATGGCGGCCATCGAAGCACACCACCTGATTCCAGACAAGTTGGATGAATTGAGACTACTGTTTGCACGAATTGAAGATTAGTTAGGCATGATCAGTATTGGCTTCAAGGTTTTGCCTGTCTCCACGTCATTGAATGCCTGATTAATCTGATCGAATGGATATTTTGTAATCATTTTTTCCAAAGGCAACTGACCGGCTCGGTAGAATTCAATCAGCTTTGGAATGAATTCCGACGGTACGGCATCACCTTCAATTACGCCCCGGATTGTCTTACCCGTCGCTACTGTCATGGGTATGTCGATGCTAAGCTCAGTTCCTCCGGGTGGTGCTGCAACCAGGGCTAAAACACCCTGACTGCACATCGCATCTATTGCGGCACGCGCAACAGCAGGCACACCTGTTGTGTCAAATGCATAGTTAACCCCGCCGCCTGTTATCGCATGAATCTGAGTTACGACCTTCTGTGTGTCACTGCCGTCTATTGTATGCGTCGCTCCCAGGTCTGCGGCCAGATCCAGTCGAGACTGCTTAATATCGACGGCAATGATTTTAGCGCATCCAGTAATCTTCGCCGCAATGATGCCTGACAAACCTACTGAGCCTGTGCCGAAGACAGCCAGTGAACTACCAGCAGATGGTGCAAGGGTATTAATGACAGTGCCCATTCCTGTTTGAATACCACAACCCATTGGCGCCAGCACATCCAAAGGCAGATCCTTATCGATCTTAACCAGATTTCGGGTAGTCACAACGGCATGGGTTGCAAATGATGACTGTCCAAAAAACGAACCGTTAATGGGTTGTCCGGCTTCACTCAGTCGCGTGGTACCTGTAACCAGGTCTCCCAGAATGTTTAATTCCACGAAATTGGCACAGTAAGTTGGATAGCCCCTTTTACATGCGGGACAGCTTCCGCAGCTATCAAAACTCATCAGGACATGATCACCCACCTCATATCCCTGCACGCTTGCACCCACCACTTCAACCACGCCTGCTCCTTCATGTCCAAGAACCATTGGCAGGGGGGCGGGGATATGTTGCTGTTTGACTGCCGCGTCGGTGTGACATACACCGCTAGCATGAATCTTTATAAGAATCTCATCCGGACCCGGCTCTTTCAGATCGAGAGTTTTCAGTTCAAACGGTGTTTCAACAGAGTTGGCAACGGCTGCAATAATTTCCATTTTGTTGTCTCCTTTTAGTTAGTTCCTTTCCGGATGCGGCCCACCGGAAACTGCTACATTTAGGCGGGTTAGCCAGTATTCACAAAGCATTAAAATTGTAAGAGTTACAATTCAGCCACTTGGAAATAGTTAGGCGTACCGCTCAATCAGTCTTGCCCTCGCTACGGTCGCAGTTCTCGTGGCCGGGTTGCCGTATCACCGACATCTCGTTCAGCCTCCCAGGCGGGAACTAACCTCAACACCATTGCAATCCTGCCAGGAAGTAGTGCAGAGAAATCTAATCAAATCAGACCTTCAGTTCGCTCTGTCCTCCGCCATCGCAATAGATACGCTCCCCGGTAAGATAGGAGTTGCGATCGGAAACCAGATATCGCACCACATTAGAAACATCTTCGGGTCGGCAAACCCGTCCAAAGGGCATTGTTGCATCGAGTTCACGCAGGTCCTTAACACCTGCTGTTGCAGCCATAAGGCGGCGTCCCATCTCGGTCTCAACCAGTCCGGGTGCAACAATATTCACCCTGATACCGCTTGGACGTTCTTCCTTGGCCAGTGTATAGGCCAATGCCTCCATGGCAGTCTTAGCCATATTGTAGGGAGCACCGAATGCACCCAGGCTACGGGTCGCAACACTGGAAATCATTATTATGTCACCCCGTTCCAGTTCCCTCATCCCGGGAATAACCAGTTTTGAAAGATAGTGTGGACCCAAAGCGTGAGTAGCCACCACACGTTGTAGTTCAGCCGGATCTGTATCGGCCACCGACTGTCCCCGGCTGGCAATACCCGCATTGTTGACAAGTATACCCACACAACCCAGCTCATTTTCGATCATCTCAACCATGGTCGCGTTTTGTTCGAAGTTATCCACCGATGCCTGATAGGCTCTTGCCCTGCGACCCAATTTTTCTATTTTCGATACAACTTCCATAGCGGAATCAATGTCTCTTCGATAATTAATAGCGACATCTGCGCCATCTTCCGCCAGTGCCAGGGAAATAGCCCGGCCGATGCCACGACCCCCACCGGTGACCAATGCTAAACGACCCGATAGTGACATAATTATTCCCCCTTGAACTGAGCGTCACGCTTCTCAAGAAAAGCACTAACACCTTCCGCAAAGTCACTGGTTCGGCTCGCTTCATTCTGTAATTGTGCTTCCAGATCCAGTTGTTGTTCGTAGGCATTGTGCCAGGTTTGCCAGTAAGCCTTACGCATCAAGGTGAGAGATTTTGGGCCGTCAGCCAACTGCTGTGCGACCTGCATGGCACCTTCCATCAGTGCATCATTATCATCAAAGAGTTTGTTCACCAGTCCCCATTCGTATGCCTTCTCTGCGGGTAGTCTTTCAGCAAGCATAGAGAGCTCCATCGCTCGTCCCCATCCAATCAATCGGGGTAACAAGAAAGTTGCACCGCCATCAGGGATCAACCCGATGCGTGCAAATGCTTGCAGAAAAAAAGCCTGCCTGGAGGCACAAACAATGTCGCCCATCATGGCGAAACTCATACCGACACCTGCTGCAGCGCCATTGACAGCAGTGACAATACACATGTCCAGATCTCGCAACCCTAGCAGCAGAGGATGATAAGTGGTTCTCAGTCCATCACCGGCACCCCGAGAAATATTTTGACGCCCTCCGCCTGACAGGTTCGCGCCTGAGCAGAAACCGCGACCTTCCCCGGTGAGCAATAAGCAGCGGGCGCCATTCGCAGGATTTCTTATTTCTGCCATAGCTGCTATGAAATCTTCCAGCATCTCGCTACCCACTGCGTTCATGACTTCCGGGTGGTTGAATTTCAGCACTGCGATTTTGCCCTGAAATTCCAGTTTCATTTTTTCCATATTTTTATCCACACAGCTTCCGTTAGTAAATCGAAGCATGCAATATCCGATAACCGGCGTTGCGAATCAAGTGGGGAATTCGGAACTTAAAGATATTACTGCAAAAAATAAAGCTGACGCGGTGACCTAAACGCTTGAATTAGTGGGAAATATGATGCTGAATTTACTTGCTCATTCAATCAGGCGGAGAAACGCTAATGAAAGCAGTCGAGATAACTGGAGAAAATGCCTGTGAGATAGTCGACGTACCCGATCCCCGGGTACGAGGCCGCTATGTCAAGATTAGAATTCACTCTGCACCCTTGTGCACCGAATCGAACCATTACGCATCGGGTCTCATGGTCAGAGACCTTGGCCATGAAGCCGCAGGGGAAGTCGTAGAGGTCGGAGAAAAGTCCCGCGTCAAAGTGGGTGAACGCGTCGCTGTGATGCCCGCACACAGTTGTGGAGAATGCTATCTGTGTATGAAGGGAGATTATATCCATTGCACCTCATCAGTAGACCCCCTGGAATCATGTCATTCAGAAACCGGTACCTCCACCATTGCTGAATATTGCATACAGCAAGATCGTTTAACCATGCAGATTCCGGACGATCTCTCATATGATCATGCTGCTATGGCATGCTGTGCCCTTGGCCCTTCCTTTCGCGCTAGCAAGCTGATGCAGGTGAGTAGTTACGATACTGTGTTGGTAGCAGGATTGGGTGCAGTTGGTTTGGGTGCATGTATTAATGCCCTCTATCGTGGTGCCAGGGTGTTGGCTCTGGAAATGCGACCATATCGAACGGAGCTTGCCAAAAAACTGGGAGTAGAGGCGGTAATTGATCCCACCAAGGACGATGCTATGGAAGAGATACTGGAGTTGACTCATGGCAAGGGCGCAGACAAGGTAATTGAAACCACAGACAATCCTGATAGCCCGCCATTTCTGATTAAGGCTGTGCGCGGCAGAGGAGAGATCACCTTTATCAGTTGGTCCGGCCAAATACCGGTTAGAGGAATTGTCGGCAAAGGTCTTCATGTGCATGGTGCCTGGCACTGGAATCACATCACCGATGCTCCCGAGATGTTGGGCTTGATTCGTAATTCCAGGGAACGCCTGGATACCTATATTACGCATAAGTTTCCCATGTCTCAGATTAAGGATGCCTGGGATCTGCAATTAAGCGGAGAATGCGGGAAAATCATCTTACATCCACAGGAGTAGCCGTGTGGTGTCAGGGCCATTGAAACCGGTCCCCAGGTCATTTTTCAATACACGGACCCGATGCTGGAAAGTGTTCGTCATAGCAGTTGTGTGCTGCTCGTTTTCCTGCTCAATGAACCGATTTCCGGATGTTCAATGCCTGACAGTGGAGCCTCCTATCGATCCGTTTTTATCAGTGTCTTCGCAGGACCTAATGGAGTCGTTGGTAAAGTCCCCTCAATCAAATCAGGCCAGGGCCAATCTGTTGCTGAAGGAATTTGAGCGGCGCGGATGTTTAAATGCAGGAATGTCAGTAATTACCGGCAGTCTTCACAAGAATGTTGTTTGCACGCTTGAAGGGGCCACCAACGTGACTGTTGTGGTGGCTGCGCACTACGACAAGACCAGAAGGGGTAACGGGGTAGCGGACAACTGGACCGGTGTTGCTCTTTTGCCCTACCTCTATGCGGAGATGGCCGCGCGCAAACCGCGTCATACATATGTATTTGCCGGTTTTGCAGAGGAAGAAACCGAGTTGCTAGGCTCTTCTCATTATGTGAGTAAGATGATGCCGGAAGAGCTTAACAATACAGCTGCCATGATTAACCTGGATACGCTGGGATTGGGTCTCATGCAGGCGGATCCGCGATCTTCCAGGTTTCTAATGCACAGGTTGGGTTGTGCCGCTCTTGGCACTGGATCGGAAATTGCGCCAAGCAGATTATACCGATGGATCTCTGGCGATTGGGAACCGTTCAAGGCAGTTGGTGTACCGGTACTTAACCTCCATTCATTGACCCCGAACAGGAAGCGGTTAATCCACTCGGCCAGGGATTCAATGCTGATCATAAAAATGGACGAGTATCTAAACAGTTTCAGGTTAATAAGGCAGTTACTTGTTGAACTGGACTCATCGATAGACTGAATGTGATTTGTGGTTTTCTTCATAAAGAGCACAAAACGATGCGAAAACCCGTTAAAAAAGCCAGTGAGAGCAAAGTAATCCTGATAACAGGTGCGTCCTCCGGTTTAGGGAAAGCCTGTGCAGAAGCGTTGGTAGAGCGAGGACACACTGTATATGGCACCAGTCGACGCGCCAAATTTCTGGATAACAGTTCTGATCCCAATGCACTTAAAATGATACCCATGGATGTTAACGATGACATCTCCGTCAACAGGGCAATCGCGCATGTCATTGATGCAGCGGGAGTCATTGATGTCATCGTGAATAATGCCGGTTATGGTATCGCCGGTGCCATAGAAAATACCACCATCGATGAAGCCAAAGCGCTGTTTGACACCAATTTCTTTGGTGTTCATCGGGTTTGCCGTGCTGCGTTACCTTATCTTCGCGAGCAGGGGTTTGGTCACATAATAAATATTGGTTCTCTCGGCGGAGTTGTATCGATTCCATTTCAAGCGTTTTACTCGGCCTCAAAATCAGCGCTGGCTAGCTTGTCAAATGGACTGAGTATGGAGTTAAAACCGTTCGGAATATCTGTAACCCGGATAGAACCAGGGGACTATCATACTGGATTCACTGCCAATAGGATCTTTGTTGCGGCGATCGATCCCGCAGGGGTTTATGGTGAGCGGTGTTCCAGAGCTATAGCGGTGATGGAGCAAGATGAACAAAATGGTGCAGATCCGGAAGGTCTGGCAAACATATTGGTGAAGATTATAGAATCGAAGCATCCGGCACTAAACTATCGTGTCGGAATATTCATGCAGAGATTGCTGATCAGCCTTGTGCCGTTTCTTCCCGACAGAATACTGGAGAAACTCCTGATGAGCCTTTACAAGATCTGATTTATTGCATCAATTATGCGGCGGATATAACCAAACCTTCCAGGAGACGGGTACAGTTTTTCGATTCCTGGCTGGCAATTTCCTGCTCTGCGCATAATTGTTCCAGCTTTTTGTGAAAGGGCGCCAGTGACTCCTGGTTGTCTTGCTCTGCTTGCCATTCTTTTAGTTTGCCGTTTAGTGAAGTTAATACCTGAAAGTTTCTTCCGGCAAATACTTCATCGCTGCTCTCAAGCACATCGAAGAGCTTGATGCTGGTAGCTACAATCAGATCATGCTGATCAGGTTTCATGCGGATGATACTTCGAATATAAGTTGCACCCCATTGAAATCGTGTCGCATCGCCCTGCGAAGATTCGTAGGCTTGTTTGCGCCACTTTATCGCTGCGTCGAAGCGTTCCTGTTTTTCGCTCAGACCGGCAAGACTGCTCATGAAATAGTAAGCTGAATTGGAGGTCTTTAACTCCGCAAGTAGCAGTTTTTCTGCTTCGTCATACAGTTTGGCGGTTTGTAACAGATGATTTATTTGATTGACTACACTTTGCCGAGCATACGGACTTCGGGTTATTTTGTCCGCGTGAGCGACATCGGCTTTGAGTTTTAAAATCAGCTCTGCTGCAAGTTTTCCTTCAGGCGACGTCAACCAGAAGAGTTCAAGTACAGGAAACCAGGCGGCAAGTTGTTCTGCGGTAGAGAGCAATTTGTCGCGGTGAAGTGACAGGGTTTTCTCCTGCCACAGCTGGATCAGTTGATCACGGGTTTTGCCTGCAGTGGAAATCAAAGACACCAGGGATTCGGAATAATAGGTAAGATAGTCCCAACAGGCCAGGGTTAAGTCATCAGATGCCAGAATTAGCTTAATCCGATCAATAGCTTCAGGCATGGCAGAATGCTGATTTGCAGACACTTTGCCGGATTCTTCAGCAACAGTTTTGGTTTTACGCTCTTCTGCCAGGGTCGCAATATAGTGCATATACAGTCTTGCACTGGCTTCCGGATTTCGATCTTGCGCCATCTCTGAAAGGGATTTGAAAAGATCGGATCCCTGATCTTCCGGTAAGGCAGTATGATCCTGTTGCCATGAATAATAAGCCAATTGAGTAAAGTCGCTGGACTGAAGGTCGCCGGGATTATTGATGGACAGATCAATAAGCATGGCAGTGGGGCGCATTGAATTGAGGCTGAGTTCGAGCACACGGGTATAACGGGATACGTCTATACCTCCTGGAATTCGGGTAATCTCTATGCCGTCCGGGTTAAACACGATCATAGTGGGGTAACCTTTTACACCGAAATGTTCGCCCCAGGACTGTGCCAGCCTGGTGTCGCCATCCAGGTAGACAGGCACAAACAGTTTGCTTTGCGCGATAAACCTATTGCTCTTGAATACCGTACTTTTGATTTCCTGGCATGGCGGGCACCAGATTGCGCCCCAGTATAAGTAGAGTGGTCTACTTTGCGCCTTTGCGTGACTGAACGCTGCCTCGACACTGCCTGTAAACCAGCTGATTGTGGAGTCGTTACCAATGGATGATTGCCCCTGATCGGGTTTGGTTTGTGCAACACGCATGGTCTCGCCACTGTCAGCAGAATCCTGTCTTTCAATATCGTCACTGCAGCTTGCAAGTACTATAAGAGCGACCAGTAACAGCATGCATTGTTTGCTGAATCTCATGGTTTGGTTTTGCATCCCACTATAGTGTTATCGATCAAGGAAAGGTCTGATTTTGGCCTATTTTCGCCGTAGCTGTGTGGGTACGACTTTTGGAAACCTCAATAATTTAAAGCATACGAGGCCGCCGGTGATGCGGCAATCCGACCGCACAATTTCCCTCAAGTCGCCCGTCGCCGCATCACTTGTTATGACGCAAATATCCACTTAATCAGAGCTTCCACAGGTGCGTATATTAGAGGCAGGTGAGGTGTCAGTGCAATTCGTTGCGCAACTCATCTACCAGCGCGTCAATCAAATTACACCGGGTAGAATGGATAGACTTATGTGCCTGTAGTGAATACAACGGATTCCCAATGTACCTGACAATCTATACACTAGACCCAAACCAGAGAGTTCTCTATTTCATCTATTGAATTTTTTATGTGAATTGCAGCTTGCAATCAATCAATACAACCGGAACAAGAAATCATGAGTGCTGTTTCAAAACAGATCTCCACTGTACAGAGTGAGTCTGCGGACAAGCCTTTGCGATTCGTCACCGCGGCATCATTGTTTGATGGTCACGATGCGGCAATCAATGTCATGCGTCGACTGATTCAGGCTCAGGGTGCCGAAGTCATTCACCTCGGGCACAACCGAAGCGTGCGAGACATCGTATTTGCGGCTCTGCAGGAGGACGCTGATGGCATCGCTATCAGTTCGTATCAGGGCGGACATGTCGAGTTTTTCACCTACATGGTGGACATGTTGAAGCAGCATAATGCCTCGCACATACGTATTTTTGGGGGTGGTGGTGGCACTATTACACCGGCAGAGATCGAGTATCTCCAACGCTATGGGGTAGAACGGATCTATCATCCACACGATGGCATGGCGATGGGTTTGATTGGGATGATAGAGGATCTGGTAGAGCGGACCCGCTGCAAACGTGTAGCAGGTTCGCCACCTGCAAAAGCAGATCGGGAAGATGAGATTTCGGTCGCGCAGATGATCTCCTCTATTGAGGAAGGTGGTTTAGACACAGCAACATTGAGCGCGCTGCGCGATCAATGGGACATGAGTGCGGGCAAGGTACCGGTGATTGGGATAACCGGGACAGGTGGCGCCGGGAAAAGCAGTATTACGGATGAATTGATTGCCCGATTTCTGCGTGCTAATTCGGCTATGCATATCGCTGTACTGGCCATCGATCCAACGCGGCGTCGGACTGGAGGCGCGCTGTTGGGCGACAGAATCCGTATGAATTCTCTCGCCTCAGAACAAGTGTATATGCGCTCAATGGCGACCCGACGCCAGCATCTGGCAACCAGCGAGATGCTTGGAGACATAGTCCTGTTTCTAAAGTCGCTCGCCTATGACCTGATCATTGTAGAGACAGCAGGCATTGGCCAGAGTGACAGTGAAATTGTTGATCTGGTGGATTTTTCGGTTTATGTGATGACCGGTGACTATGGAGCCGCCAGTCAGCTGGAAAAGATCGATATGATTGACTATGCAGATCTGGTCATCTTGAACAAGTACGACAAACGGGGCTCCGAGGATGCGTTACGGGATATCAAAAAGCAGTGGCGGCGTAATCACAACGATTTTTCGCGAAGCGAAGACGAGATTCCGGTCTATCCTGCCATTGCCAGTCAATTTAATGATCCAGGCGTTACCTGGGCCTTCTACAACCTGTCCGTGCAATTAGCTGAGAAACTGCGTCTTGATCAGGCAGTCTGGATGCCCGACGTGGATACGTCCATAAAGGAACCCAAATCGGTCTCGCTCATTCCAGGTAGCAGAATTCGCTATCTTGCAGAGATTAGTGAGCAGGGAAGGCAGATCAACACCCATATTGATACGCAAGCAAAAGTGGCGGATCAGGCGCAACACCTGTATGCAACATTGCAGGTATTGAAAGACGAATGTTTGCCCGAACCACTGTCCCCGTATCAGGCTGCACAGTTAACTGCGGGGGGAGACCAGACTCTGTTGACAATACGCCAACGCTACCAGGAAGCCGTTGCTGAACTATCCGCCGAAGAGATTCGATTGCTTAAAGAATGGCCAGCCCGTCTTAAAGGGGTAACTAGCGAAAAATACAGCTATTTCGTCCGTGGGCAAGAAGTTAGCGGTGATAATTATAAAGAAAGCCTGAGTCATCTGAAAATTTCCAAAATAGGCGCACCTTCCTATTCAGGTTGGGGAGAGTTGCTTAAATTCCTGTGCAAAGAAAACTTACCGGGCTTTTATCCTTATACGGCTGGTGTATTTCCCTATCGTCGTGAAGGAGAAGATCCGACTCGCATGTTTGCCGGGGAAGGAACCCCGGAGCGAACCAATCGACGCTTTCATTATGTATCCAAAGGACAACCAGCCAGCAGGTTATCCACAGCCTTTGATTCGGTGACCCTGTATGGTGAAGACCCGGACAAGCGCCCCGATATTTACGGAAAGGTTGGGAATTCGGGGGTATCAATTGCCACCCTGGATGACCTGAAGAAACTTTATTCCGGATTCGATCTTTGTGATCCGAGCACTTCAGTTTCCATGACAATAAATGGTCCGGCGCCGACAATGCTTGCGTTCTTTATGAATGCAGCCATCGATCAGCAGGTAGAAAAGCATCTGCATGAGACCGGCCAATGGCCGGATGCGCGGAAGAAGATAGATCGGTATTTCAAGACAAAAAAACGCCCACGTTATGCCGGTGATCTGCCAGATGGGAACGATGGTCTTGGCCTGGAGTTGTTGGGTATCTCGGGTGACGAAGTGGTCGATGCAGCAACCTATGCCAACATCAGGGAAGCGACCTTCAAGAAAGTAAGAGGCACTGTCCAGGCAGACATCCTCAAGGAAGATCAGGCACAAAATACCTGCATCTTTTCAACCGGATTTGCCATGCAGATGATGGGGGATGTGCAGGAGTACTTTATCGAACATGAAGTGAGAAACTACTACAGTGTCTCTATCAGCGGCTATCATATCGCTGAGGCCGGCGCCAATCCGATCAGCCAGTTGGCGTTTACCCTTTCCAACGGGTTTACTCTGGTTGAGTTTTATCTCGCCCGCGGGATGAAGATTGATGATTTTGCACCCAACCTGAGTTTCTTTTTCAGTAATGGTATGGATCCTGAATATGCGGTTATTGGCAGAGTAGCAAGGCGAATTTGGGCGCGCGCTATGCGCGAACGTTATGCTGCAAGTCCAAGAAGTCAGATGCTTAAATATCATATTCAGACCTCCGGTCGGAGTTTGCATGCCCAGGAAATGAACTTCAATGATATCAGAACTACACTTCAGGCTTTGTATGCACTGTTTGATAATTGCAACAGTTTGCATACTAACGCCTATGATGAGGCGATCACGACGCCAACGGAGGAAAGTGTCAGACGAGCAGTAGCGATTCAGATGATCATCAATAAGGAGCTGGGGTTAAATTTTTGTGAAAATCCATGGCAGGGATCATTCATTATCGATGAGTTGACAAACCTTGTGGAGGAAGCTGTTTATTCAGAGTTTGATCGGATCTCTGAAAGAGGCGGAGTGTTGGGCGCCATGGATACCATGTATCAACGTGGAAAAATACAGGAAGAAAGCCTTTACTATGAGAGTAGAAAACATGACGGCAGTCTGCCAATTATCGGGGTGAATACTTTTTTGCCCGTCGCAGGCCAGGAAGAATCGATAGCGGATCGCGAATTGATGCGATCCACCGAAGCGGAGAAGGATCAACAGATAGAGAATCTGGCGGCATTAAAACAAAACCATGGGCAGGAGAGCCCTGCGGCATTGGCCAGGTTGCAGGCGGTGGCGCTGCGACGGGAAAATATCTTCGCTGCGTTGATGGAGGCTGTTAAATCCAATTCACTGGGTCAGATCTCCAGTGCGCTTTACGGTGTGGGCGGCATTTACAGACGCAATATGTAGGAACTGTCGCGATTGGCATTGAATTAAAGTCAATCCAGGCTGTTGCGCAGAAGATGCCGCGGATTCCTCTCCTCCGCGGCTTGCGGCTCTCCCAGCTACCCTCACTTAGTCGAGAGCCCCTAACGGGTCCGATGGCGGCACCCCTCTCTCCACGCGTTTGGCGCCGCGCCTGAAGGCTACGGAAAGGAATCCGCGACACCTGCTGCTGGTATCTTGAAGATGGTATCTTGAAGCGGCTAAATTAGCTTAAGTCAGACCATTCGGGACTGTTTCTTTTTATGTCGTCAAAATGATCTGGCCAACACGGAGAACGTATGAGATACATCATCTATGGTGCCGGAGCTATAGGCGGTACCATTGGCGCCAGACTATTTCAGTCAGGTAAAGAAGTCATTCTGATCGCCCGGGGTGAACACCTGAAAGCCATTCAAGCGAATGGGCTGGTGCTTGCAGATCCGAATAAAACTGAACGCCTCAACATGGCAGTTGTAGCGCATCCTGAACAGATCCAATTTCGGGATAATGACACGGTCATGCTCTGTATGAAGTCACAAGACACTCAGGATGCACTGCAAACATTGGTACGAACAGCCGGACCATCGGTACCGGTGGTCTGCTGCCAAAACGGTGTGGCTAATGAAAGAATGGCGTTACGGAATTTCGACAGGGTTTATGGTATGCCAGTGATTTTGCCTGCGACCCATATTGAAGCGGGGGTTGTGTTGCATCACTGCAAAAGCATTGGCGGCGTGCTGGATATCGGCAATTACCCGAACGGAGCTGACGAGATTGCGCATCAGATTGCCGCTGATCTTGTTGATGCCAACTTCAGCTCTCAACCCGATGCCGATATCATGCGATCGAAATACGCCAAGTTGTTGCAGAATCTGGGTAACTCACTCCAGGCACTGTGCAATGCGGGCTCGGAATCGGCTGATATTTATCGGCGTCTGATCCACGAAGCGCTGGCATGTTATGCAGCGGCAGGTATTAGTTGTGCCAGCAGGGAAGAGGTCCGACAGCGCAGCGATGGACTATTGGAAATGGCTTCAATCGAAGGACGTGCGCGCGTGGGAGGATCATCGCTACAGAGTATTCTTCGCGGTACGGGATCGATTGAAGCAGATTATCTCAATGGCGAGATCGTGTTATTGGGCCGACTATATGGCGTGCCTACACCCACCAATCGAGTTCTGCAATTGTTAGCTAATCAATTAGCACTAAGCAGAGGCAAACCGGGATCTTTGAGCCTTGAAAAGGTGCGTGCGCTAATCGATGCCTACGCACATCCAGACTCACATATCACTCCAGTCGTTCTGCATCTGCTAAAATAGCCATCTTTTTAACTTTTTCGTCCTGCCATGTTACTAAGCGATTTTGAATTCGACCTGCCCGATGCATTGATTGCCAGGCAGCCGTTACCGGAAAGAACGGCTAGCCGTCTGTTATGTCTGCGATCACCTGGAGGAGAGGTCAGCCATCAGGTTTTTACAGAATTACCAGAACTGCTCAATCCTGGCGATCTGCTGGTATTCAACGACACCAAAGTTATTCCGGCAAGATTGTTCGGACACAAACAGACCGGGGGCCGAGTGGAAGTTCTGATTGAACGAGTGACCGGAATCTACTCTGCGATTGCACAAGTGCGTGCCAGCAAATCGCTGCTGGAGGCCAGTGAGATCATTCTGGAGGGTGATTCAGCCCATCACCTCAAACTCACCGTCGGTCAACGTCAAGGTCAGTTTTATGAGATCGAATTTCCGCCGCCCGGAGTGAAACTCATTCTCGAACGCTTTGGACACGTGCCGCTACCTCCCTATATCGACAGGGCGGATGATGCGGAAGATCGACAACGCTACCAGACTGTTTATGCCCGCAAAGATGGCGCGGTGGCAGCCCCAACAGCCGGGCTGCACTTTGATGAAAAACTCCTGGCCAGGTTGGTTGAAAAAGGCATTGAGCAGGCGTTTGTGACGCTGCATGTAGGAGCAGGCACGTTCCAACCAGTGCGCGTACAGAATATAGAAGAACACGTGATGCACTCTGAAACAATAGAGGTAAATCAGAAAGTTTGTCAGCAGGTCCTGGATTGCAAAAATAAAGGCGGCAGAATTGTAGCCATTGGTACCACCAGCGTGCGCTGTCTGGAGACTGCTGCTGCTTCGGGTGAGATCAATCCTTGCAGTGGTGAAACGAGTATATTTATCTATCCGGGTTATCAGTTCAGGTGCGTTGATTCACTTATCACCAACTTTCACCTTCCGGGTTCGTCATTGATAATGTTAGTAAGCGCCTTTGCTGGATTGGCAGAGATCATGGCTGCATATCAAGAGGCGATAGTGAAGCAGTATCGTTTTTACAGTTATGGTGATGCCATGTTGATCGACCTGGCTGTGAGTACTTAAGTGAAATCAAATCGTGGCATGGACATAAAACAAGTTTGGGCAACAAGATCAGGACCAAGTCGTGAAATTTGAATTGCTGGGAACACATAAACATGCCAGAAGGGGGCGTCTGATATTTGCGCGTGGCTGCGTAGAAACCCCAACGTTTATGCCTTGTGGTACCTATGGCTCGGTCAGAGGGATGTTGCCACGAGATATCGAATCTTCAGGCACGCAGATCCTGTTGGGAAATACATTCCATCTGATGCTCAGGCCAGGCACACAGGTCATCAAGGAGCATGGTGATCTGCACGACTTTATGGGTTGGTCACGCCCGATCCTTACGGATTCGGGAGGTTTTCAGGTTTTCAGCCTCGGCGATTTGAGACAGGTCAGTGAGGCAGGCGTAACCTTTCGCTCACCTGTAAATGGCGACAAGGTCTTTCTCAGTCCGGAGTCCTCCATGTCCGCGCAGAGAGATCTGGGCTCAGATGTTGTCATGATCTTTGATGAATGTACGCCCTTTCCTGCGACACAACGGCAGGCCAGAGAATCCATGGAACTATCGCTTCGGTGGGCGAAACGAAGTAAAGCTGCACATGAGCTGTTGGTTTCCAATGCTCAGCGGGCTGCCTTATTCGGTATAGTACAAGGTGGAATGTTTGAGGACTTGCGCACAGAATCGCTGCGTAGTCTGGTCGATATTGGTTTTGACGGGTATGCCGTTGGGGGGCTTTCAGTAGGAGAACCCAAGGATCAGATGATGGCTGTGATCGATTGCCTTGTTCCCGGAATGCCTGATGACAAACCTCGCTACCTGATGGGTGTAGGCACGCCAAAAGACTTGCTGGAGTGTGTTCGCAGAGGCATTGATATGTTCGATTGTGTCATGCCCACGCGGAATGCCCGCAACGGACACCTGTTCACCTCACATGGCGTCGTTAAAATCCGCAATGCGGCACACCGACACGACACTAATCCGCTGGATAGTGCCTGCAACTGCTATACGTGTACTAATTTCTCTAAAGCCTATCTGCACCATCTGGACAAATGTGGGGAGATCCTCAGTTCACAGCTGAATACAATACACAATCTGAATTATTATCAAGCACTGATGGCCGGGATGAGAGACGCCATTGAGAGAGACCAGTTGGACAACCATATTCAGGATGTTTATGCCGGCTGGACAAAATAATGCGGCAAAAAGTGGTTAATATGTAGCGAATACCGCAGAATAGGCACCCTTTGCTCTGGCAGGGTCCAGAGTCCACCGGAATCGTCTAATTTCCTCAAAAGATTGGGGAGATATTTAAAAGATTTTTTTTGAGAGTTTGAGTTATGAGTTTTTTTATCGCTGAAGCTGTGGCTGCTGAAGCACCCTCCGGGGGGGGGGTCGGAGGATTTGACATACTGATCATCGTCGCTTTCGCACTCATTTTTTACTTCATTGTCTGGCGCCCCCAGAGCAAAAGATCGAAGGAACACCGGAATCTGATTGCCGGTCTGAGTAAAGGTGACGAAGTAGTTACCAATGGTGGCTTGATCGGCAAGGTGCTGAAGATTGAAGATGACTTCCTGGTCTTTGAAGCGGCGGATAAGATAGAGCTGAAGCTTCAAAAAAGTGCTGTTTCAGCCGTGTTACCAAAAGGGACCATAAAATCCATCTAGGGAAACTCTGATTGAAGGAGTCGTCTTGTCCACTGGTTAAATGAACCACAGTCGGCAATGCCGATTCGATCATTTAACGCCTGGACTGGTTCTGCGAATTCATATTACCAAGGTCTGTTATGCTCAATACTTATCCTGCCTGGAAATACATGGTTCTTGTTGGAGCGCTGATGTTTGGTTTAATCTATGCACTCCCCAATCTCTATCCTCCCGATTATGCCATTCAGATAACCACCGACGCCAGTGGCGGTGCCATTAGTCTGCAAAATCTGCAGCAGATATCGGCAATACTTGAAGATGCCGGGATTGAATACTTCGGCGCGGCGATTCAGGGAACCAATGCGTTGCTCAGATTGACTTCCGCAGACGATCAATTGAGAGCACAGTCCATCGTCCAGAGAGCATTGGATGAAGGCAGGGGAAGTTTTGTCGTGGCCCTCAATTCGGCAGCCACGACGCCGGATTGGCTGGTGTCCGTGGGTGCCCGGCCCATGAAGTATGGGCTTGATCTGCGCGGTGGCGTACACTTTCTGATGGAAGTGGACACCATGAAGACAGTTTCCGATCGTTTGAAGGGCCAGGAAACCGACATAAAGCGACAACTCAGGGAAGCCAGGATAAGGTACCGGCAGTTCAGTCAGGATGACAATGGGGCCTTGCGAATTTCATTCGCCAGGGAGGATGTGAGAGACGAAGCCAGGGACTTGCTTGAAAGCCAGTACCGTGAATTTGTATTTACAATTGATGACCGCACTGGATTTCAGTTGTTGTTGACCATCACAGAAGCAGAGATCAAGAACATTGAGGATTATGCAGTAAAACAGAATCTGCAAACCATTCGTAACCGTGTAAACGAACTCGGGGTGTCAGAACCACTGGTTCAAAGTCTGGGCAAGAATCGTATTGTTGTTGACCTGCCGGGTGTTCAGGACACTGCTCAGGCGAAAAGAATCCTGGGGAAGGTGGCTACTCTGGAATTTCATTTCGAGGCGAAACCGGATGCTCCCAGGAGTACTACCTTTAGTTGGGACTATGAGGGTCGTGATGCAAGGCTCGAGAAACGCATCATTATCAGTGGTGACAGAGTAGTTGACGCGCAGGTAGGCTTTGATCCGGATACCAGTTTACCCCAGGTCAATATCACCCTGGATGGTACGGGTGGGGATCTTATGCATCAGGCCACTCGACACAATATCGGGCGTAGACTGGGCGTTCTTTTTATTGAGACTAAAACGAGAACTGTGTACGAGACGGTTGACGGCGAAGAAGTTCGGAAAAGGATCCCATATGAACAGAAGCGAGTTATCAGTCTTGCGACGGTACAATCGGCCCTGGGGAAAAAATTCCGAATTACGGGCCTGCAGGGCGCAGAAGCAAGAGATCTTGCCCTGTTGCTAAGAGCAGGGGCATTGGCTGCACCCATGTATATTGTCGAGGAGCGAACAGTAGGCGCGAGCCTGGGTGAAGAAAATATTGAACAGGGCGCCATATCCGTGGCGGTGGGATTGGTACTGGTGCTGCTATTTATGCCATTTCACTACAAACTGTTTGGCCTGGCGGCGGATCTGGCTCTGGCATTTAACCTGGTGCTGTTAATTGCTGTTATGTCCAGCCTTTCGGCGACATTAACGTTACCGGGAATTGCGGGGATTGTCTTAACCGTTGGTATGGCAGTCGATGCCAATGTGCTGATATTTGCACGAATCAGGGAAGAATTGAAAAATGGCCTGTCACCTCAGGCCGCAATTGATGCGGGCTTTGAACGGGCATTTGTAACGATTCTTGACGCGAATCTAACGACATTAATAGTGGCGGTGATACTTTATGGTATTGGGACTGGACCAATCAAAGGATTTGCTATAACACTTTCTATTGGGATTCTGACTTCCATGTTCACGGCACTTATGGGAACAAGGGCTATCGTTAATCTGACCTACGGTGGCAGGAATATAAAGACCCTGGCTATTTAGACACTATGTATAAACTTGCTCCGCAAAAAGCGTTAACACTCGTTGTGTTGCTGTATTGGTCAAGAATTGATCCAAAAAACCCCTCTGGATCAATTGCTTGCAAGTTAATACATATCAGGAGGCTGACTCACAGGATAATTACATGAAAGCAGTGAGCGAACTGAATATTGATTTCATGGGTAAACGAAAGATAGCCGCCGGTATCTCATTGGTGTTGGTGCTGTTGTCAATTATTTCTTTAGTCGTGAACGAGGTGGAGTGGGGACTGGATTTTACCGGGGGCACATTGGTTGTAGTCTCCTATGCCACCGATGTTAACCCCGAAGAAATCCGTGATGTGTTGCAAAAAGCAGGTTTTGAAAGATTTGTAGTGCAGTATTTCGGTTCCGATAAAGACGTCCGGGTCAGAATACCACCCCAAAAACATCTGGGCGAGGAAGCGGATGTCGAGATTGGCGATCGTGTGATGAAGGTTTTGCGCGAATCCCATGATGGCACAGTTTCGCTAAAGAGCTCTGCATACGTGGGACCAGCCGTTGGCGATGAACTCAGAGATCAGGGTGGCCTGGGCATGCTATTAGCCCTTGCAATGGTGATGCTTTACGTGACATTCAGGTTCCAGCTTAAGTTCTCTCTGGGTGCAGTGATTGCCCTGTTTCACGATGTCGTGATTACTCTGGGCATATTCTCTGTGATGCGCTGGAACTTTGACCTTACTGTACTGGCGGCGATTTTGGCGGTTATTGGCTATTCGCTAAATGACACCATTGTCGTGTCGGACCGGATTCGGGAAAATTTCCGAAAAGTGCGTCGCGGTAAACCCATCGACATAATCAACACATCGTTAAACCAGACTCTGGGTCGCACGCTGGTGACATCATTTACGACGTTACTGGTACTGTTTGCACTCTTCTTCCTCGGCGGTGAATTGATACATGGATTTGCCACTGGATTGATAATTGGGGTGGTAGTCGGCACCTATTCTTCGATCTATATTGCTGCCAGTGTATTGATAATGCTAAACATCAGCAAGGAAGATCTGGCAATACCTGTGAAAGAAGGGGTAGAAGATCCAGATATGATGCGGCCATGATGGCGAGTAAGGGCACAGCGTCGCCATCAAACTGAAGCCGCGATTCAGGATCGTCCCAGGTTTTTCTGCACCAGTTGAAGCAACGGTTTAAATACTTTGGGGCCGCCGGCGGTAAGATTTCCGGAAGCCAAAAAGGACTGGGCGCCAGAGAAATCACTCACCAGACCACCGGCTTCCTGAATTAACAGAATTCCCGCCGCGAGTTCCCATGGGGCTTTTCCGCTCAGCCAGACAGCGTCCAGACGACCGGCTGCGACATAAGCCAGATCCAGGCTGGGACAGCCTGATTGGCGCAGACTCGCTCCGGATCTGGCCACACCAAATTCAAGTTCAATGGCTTCCTGAATGTCTGAGTCGATTCCGGGTGTACCTGCCGCTATAAGGGTACCTTTCAATCCTGTCTTTACATTGGTACGGATGCGAATATCGTTCAAACGGGCTCCCTGCCCTCTGCTGGCTGTGAATTCTTCATGCCGTATAGGATCCAATATGACTGCGTGTTCGATTTTGCCGTTGATCCGGCATGCGATCGAAATGGAAAAATGTGGAATGCCATGCACAAAGTTAGTCGTGCCGTTGAGTGGGTCTATGATCCAGACGACTCGACTATCTCCGGACTGATCACCGGATGCTTCGGTTATGAAGCCGTGATCAGGGTAGGTGTGTTGCAGGGCATTGATGATATCGCGTTCGACCTGCCTGCCCACGTTGGTGACATAGTGCCGAGGTGATTTTTCTTCTACCCTGGTCAGGTCAGGTCGATCCAGCGCACGACCGATAATTTGACCCGCATTTCGGGCTGCCTTCAGAGCAATATTGGCCATGGGTTGCATAAAGGTGGATATCCGGTAAATTACTTGTATGGCTGGTTGGGATGGCGAGGTAGAAAATTTCAGGCTGCATGATACCAGAGTTGGTGGTATCTGTCGGATAAAATCCGTGGGGAATTGGCCTATCTGGCATAGGTCTTATTGAGACACGCTACAAGTACCCCGAGAGGTCGGACCCCCATGTAAGCTCTGCGTCGACATCCATGTCTCCTTCGGTTGCAAAAAGACCTGCTCGACATTGACCCGCCTTACTGCCACCCTGGTGTAAAATAGCCAGCTTTTGGTACAGAGGAAATTGCCAGTGGCCGATCTGGACAGGGTAAGAGTTGTGTTGGTAAACACCACCCATCCCGGAAATATAGGTGCGGCTGCCCGCGCCATGAAGAACATGGGCCTGACCAGACTATACCTGGTAAAACCGAGAGACTTTCCCAGTGACAAGGCTCGATGGCGGGCTGCCAGTGCGTCTGACGTGATCGAACAAGCAGTTGTTGTTGAAACCCTGGATGAGGCAATTGCCGATTGTGGATTGGTCATCGGCACCAGTGCTCGAGACAGAAGCATACCCTGGCCCCTGATAAACCCGGAGGAGTGCGGCAGGCAAGTGATCGGGGAATCCTCAAATCATGAAGTAGCGATCGTTTTTGGGCGGGAAGCCAGAGGCTTAAAGAACGAAGAACTGCAGAAATGCCAGTTCCATGTGCATATACCCACCAGTCACGCATATCCATCGTTGAATCTCGCCATGGCAGTTCAGGTCATCAGCTATGAAATACGGCGCGCGTTTCTCGACGACGGGCAAGAAGCACAAACAGGTGAGGACTCGGCAGCAGGTCCACCGGATAATAGCCAGGAATCAATCCTCTCCCTGGGAGTAGAGCAACGACATTGGGATCAGGAATTTTCCACTAGCGAGGATTTGGAGCTGTTCTTCGAACATCTTGAACGGGCCCTGATTAAGATCGATTTTCACGATCCTGATAATCCACGGCAGCTAATGACTCGCTTGAGGAGGCTGTTTCAAAGGATACGCCCGGATAAAATGGAAATGAATATCCTCAGGGGTATTTTGACATCTATCGAGAACAAGACCGGCGAGTAAGCAGAGCTTCTCCGGCAATTGTTTTTACTTTAAAAGCGGATAATAGGTGCAATATTAATAATAATTGACTAAAATAGTCGGGTATTGCATACTCTGCTGCCTTATTTGGCAGACAGAGGACGCCAGAGGCAGAAAATAATGAGATTGACAGCAAAAGGCAGATACGCAGTGACGGCGATGTTGGACCTGGCCGTGCATGAGGGTTCGGGTCCGATTAGTTTGGCTGATATATCGGAACGGCAGGGCATCAGCTTATCCTATCTGGAACAGCTTTTCTCAAAAATGAGGCGCCACAACCTGGTTTGCTCAGTTCGTGGACCCGGTGGTGGTTACAAGTTAAGTCGCAACAGTACAGATATTTGTGTCGCGGAAATAGTCGATTCGGTTGACGAAACACTGGATGCGACGCGTTGTGCGGGCAAGGCAGATTGTCATCAGGGTAAAACCTGTCTGACACATGAGTTGTGGTCTGATCTAAGTATCCAGATCCATCAATTTTTATCAGGGATCGATCTGGCGAGTATCATCGCTCGCGGCGAGGTGCGTCAATTGGCAGCCCGGCAGGATGCCGCTCAGGCAGAAGCAGCACAATTCGAGGTTCTCGACAGGCTAACTTCAAGGGAAGGATAGAATATTGGAAGCATTGGTTAAGAACATGGTGAAATTACCCATCTATTTCGATTACGCGGCAACTACACCGGTGGATCCCAGGGTCGCTCAAAAAATGAGTGAATGCCTTTTGGCTGAGGGAGTATTCGGGAATCCTGCATCGCGTTCGCACCAGTTTGGCTGGGAAGCAGAAGAAGCTGTAGAAATAGCTCGCAGACAGGTAGCTGATCTTGTCAACTGTGATTCGCGAGAGATCGTCTGGACGTCGGGCGCCACTGAATCGGACAACCTTGCCCTAAAAGGTGTAGCACACTTTTACCAGAACAAGGGCAAGCATATTGTTACATCAAGAATCGAACACAAAGCTGTGTTGGATTCATGTCGTCAATTGGAACGAGAAGGCTTTGCAGTTACCTATCTTGATCCCGCATCCAATGGATTGATCTCACCTGAAAGTGTCGCTGAGGCGATTCGGGAAGATACCCTGATAGTATCCATTATGCATGTAAACAATGAGATAGGCGTCGTCAACGATATTGCAGCGATTGGAGAAATAACACGGCAACGAAAAGTTATATTTCATGTCGATGCAGCGCAGAGCGCAGGCAAGATTGATATCGATCTGCAGCAGCTGAAAGTCGACCTGATGTCGTTCTCTGCACACAAGGTATATGGCCCGAAAGGGGTAGGCGTGTTGTTTGTACGCAGAAAACCGAGAGTACGCCTCGAAGCACAGATTCACGGCGGTGGCCATGAGAGGGGTATGCGGTCAGGTACGCTGGCTACTCACCAGCTGGTAGGTATGGGCGAGGCTTTTAGAATTGCCAAACAGGAAATGCACACCGAAGGCGCCAGAATCCTCGCTCTTAAAGAGCGGATGTGGAACGGTTTTCAAGACATGGAAGAAGTGTATATCAATGGTGACATACAACGTCGAGTACCGGGTAATCTCAATGTCAGCTTTAATTTTGTCGAAGGTGAGTCGCTAATTATGTCACTCACCGATCTTGCGGTTTCTTCAGGATCCGCCTGCACGTCCGCCAGCCTTGAACCATCTTACGTTTTGCGAGCTTTGGGGTTGAATGATGAAATGGCGCATAGTTCATTACGCATCTCTATTGGTCGATTTACCACTGAGGAAGACGTGGATTACGCAATTCAGAAAATCAGATCAGCTGTTGAAAAATTAAGGGAGTTGTCGCCTCTGTGGGACATGTATAAGGATGGCGTAGATTTGGACAAAATAGAGTGGGCGGTCCACTAACTAACTGCTGGAGAATAGCTTATGGCATATGGTGAAAAAGTACTGGATCATTACGAAAATCCGCGTAATGTTGGGAAGATGGATGCATTTGCTGATAATGTAGGCACCGGCATGGTGGGAGCACCTGCCTGCGGTGATGTGATGCGCTTGCAGATAAAAGTAAGTGCAGACGGCATTATCGAGGATGCGAAATTCAAAACCTATGGTTGCGGTTCAGCCATAGCATCAAGTTCGCTATTGACCGAATGGGTTAAGGGGCGAACAATTGATGACGCAGAAGCGATTAAGAATACCGAGATAGCAGAAGAACTGGCACTGCCGCCGGTAAAAATTCATTGCTCTGTACTGGCAGAAGATGCCATTAAGGCAGCTGTTCAGGATATTCGAGAGAAACGTGGCAAATCCTGAGAGCAGGTGATTTGCACCAAGGAGTAACACAATATGGCGATATCAATGACTGAAAATGCGGCGTTTCATGTCAGTCAGTATCTTGCAGAAAGAGGCAAGGGCATCGGAATCAAATTGGCAGTTCGAACGACCGGATGCTCTGGATTGATGTATGTTATGGAGCCTGTTGATGTCGCAGAACCGGAAGACAAAGTTTTTACGTGCCATGACATAGATGTTTACGTCGATCCGAAGACTCTGGTTTATATTGATGGAACCGAAATGGATTACGTAAAAAAAGGCTTAAATGAGGGTTTTGAGTTTAACAACCCGAATGTTCAAAGCGAGTGTGGGTGTGGCGAGAGCTTTCAGGTGTAGCAATTTCCACGAACTGCACACCATCCTTGATTCATATTCAATTCTGTGAATTTAAAACAAAATTACTTCGAGCTATTTAATCTGCCAGTCAGTTCTCAGGTTGATCAGGATGATCTGTCGGGTAGATATCGGGAACTTCAATACACTGTTCATCCGGATCGATTTGCCGCTGGGACTGACCATGAACAGCGGCTGTCGTTACAATACACGACGCTGATAAATGAAGCTTACGATGTCCTCGGTTCAGATCTGAAAAGATGCATCTACCTGTTAGAACTTAAGGGTGTCGAGATTTCAGATACGGAAAAATCGGCAGTAGAACCTGCGTTTTTGATGCAACAGATAGAACTTAGAGAAGCGCTTGATGATGTGAGTCAAGCGCAGAACCCTTTGGAAGAGCTGGAAAACATGCGAAACCAGGTAAATTCAATTCTCTTTACATTGATGGCAGACTTCACTGCGCTCCTGGCAGATGAGTCAGCCTCATCACTCAAACCAGCGACGACAGTCGTATACAAGATGCAATATATGACGAAGCTCATAAATGAAATTGACGTACAGGAAGAAGAACTTCTGGATTACTAACCATGGCATTGCTGCAAATTACAGAACCGGGTCAGGCGATGGATCCACATCTTCGAAAGAAGTCCGTGGGTATTGATCTGGGTACCACCAATTCATCGGTTGCCACAGTAATAGGCATCATGACAGATACCATAGCCGATGCGTCGGATAGACATTTAATGCCATCTGTTGTGCAGTACCTGCCCGACGATCAAATCAGAGTAGGTCATTCAGCTCTCGAGAATGCTGTCGATGATCCCCTCAATACAATTGTCTCAGTTAAACGTTTAATGGGCAGAGGACTCGAGGATGTCAGGAGAATTGGCGACCATTTACCTTATGAGTTCGTTCAGGGTAAGAGTGGTATGCCACTGATTCGGACCCGGGTCGGGGATAAAAACCCTGTCGAGGTCTCGGCTGAAATACTAAAAGCATTGGTTGCCAGAGCTGAGGAGCACCAGGCAGGAGCATTGGATGGCGTGGTCATCACGGTTCCGGCTTATTTTGACGATGCGCAACGGCAGGCAACCAAGGATGCGGCGCAGCTTGCGGGTGTGCATGTCTTGCGTTTATTGAGTGAGCCTACCGCCGCTGCAGTTGCCTATGGGCTGGATAGCGGTGCCGAAGGGAACCTGGCAATCTTTGATCTGGGCGGGGGGACATTCGATATATCGATACTCAGGCTCACTAAAGGTGTATTTGAAGTCCTGGCTACTGGCGGTGATTCTGCATTGGGAGGAGATGATTTCGATCACGAGATCGCGGAGTGGTTAATTCAACAGAGCAATAGCTGCGGCAAGCTCAGCCAGAACCAGATACGTGGTTTGCTGATGACCAGCCGACAGCTGAAGGAACAACTGACAGAGCATGACAGTGTTGATGTGGTGCTGGATATTGATCCGCTGAAATGGCAGGGAGTGCTGACCAGAGATCAGTTCCATACTCTGATTGATCCTCTGCTCGAAAAGACAGTTCGTGCCTGCCGTCGATCCCTTCGGGATGCAGGTTTGTCCGGTGAGGATATTGATACAGTTGTAATGGTTGGCGGTTCCACCCGCGTGCCGCGAGTTCGCGAAAAAGTAGCAGACTTTTTCAAACAAGAGCCATTAATCGAAATTGACCCCGACCGAGTAGTAGCAATTGGTGCAGCCATTCAGGCGAATGTTCTTGTGGGTAATAAAGCCGATGATGAGATGCTATTGTTGGATGTGTTACCCCTGTCTCTCGGTATAGAAACAATGGGCGGATTGGTTGAAAAGATAATCCATCGAAATTCGCCCATACCGATAGCCAAAGCACAGGAATTCACTACATTTAAAGATGGTCAAACCGCCATGCTAATACATGTTCTGCAGGGAGAGCGTGAATTGGTTTCTGATTGCCGTTCCCTGGCGAGGTTTGAGTTGCGTGGAATACCTTCGAAGGTGGCAGGTGCGGCACACATCCGGGTAACCTTCCAGGTTGATGCTGACGGGCTCTTGTCTGTTACTGCACTGGAAACAGGCAGTGGTGTGGCAACGACGGTAGAAGTAAAACCATCCTATGGGCTTGAGGAGCATGAGATTATTGCGATGATCAAGGAGTCATTCGATCGCGCGACTGATGACAAGGAAATCAGAGCGCTGAATGAGGCGCGTGTCGATGCGAGCCGAATGTTGGATGCGATCGTCTCTGCCATGGCTAAAAATGCCGATGAACTGCTGAATGACCGGGAAATAGCGGAACTGAATTCCGGTGTAGAAAGATTAAAGGAGATCAGTGCGGGATCTGATACAAGAATAATCGTCAAGGAAACGGAACTGCTGGGAAAACTCAGCGAAACGTTTGCGGGCAGGCGCATGGATATCAGTATTAAGAATGCATTGGCTGGACAGCAGATTGATGCACTGGAGCAAGGAATCGATTAGTGACCCGGATTATTTTTCTACCACATGAAGAGATTTGTCCGGAAGGCGTCGTCATCGAAGCAAAGCCGGGAGATAATCTGATTGAGCTGGCGCTGGAAAATGGCATCGAACTGGAGCATGCGTGTGAAATGTCGTGTGCCTGTACCACCTGCCATGTTGTTGTTCGTGAAGGATTTACCTCTCTGGAGGAATCCGATGAATTGGAGGATGATTTGCTGGATAAGGCCTGGGGACTGGAACCGGATTCGCGTCTCAGTTGTCAGGTGGAGATTGGTGAGGAAGATCTGGTCATTGAGATTCCCAGATACACAATTAACCAGGTTTCGGAAGCCCATTAGGAGCATGGTATCTCTCGACATGAAAATTGTTCGGGGGATCATTCAAGTATGCAGCGAAATACGCACCCGGAGGTTATGTTATGCATCTGAAATGGACGGATGTAAACGAAATCGCTGTCGAATTGAGTGAGGCGCATGCAGATGTTGATCCACTCAAAATTCGCTTTACGGATTTGCGTGACTGGGTGTTGGCACTGGACGATTTCGATGATACGCCGTCCCACTGCGGAGAAAAAATACTCGAGGCGATTCAGATGGCATGGATTGAAGAATTGGCTTAGCCCTTTCGATATAATTCGACGAGTAACCCGCGTATAATAGCGGGTTTTCTTTTTTAACCCCCTGGATTTCCGGGAGTATTTGTTATACGTGGAGTATTTAAATGGCTGTAGAAAGAACCCTGTCCATCATCAAGCCGGATGCAGTAGCGAGAAATGTAATTGGTGAGATTGTAAGTCGTTTCGAATCGGCTGGTCTCATAATCCTGGCATCACGGCTAGAGCATCTGAGCAGTGATGGCGCGGAAGGTTTTTATGCTGAACACAGAGGCAAACCTTTCTTCAAAGATCTGGTCGATTTTATGACTTCGGGTCCTGTGGTGCTGCTAGTACTGGAAGGTGAAAGTGCGATTATGTTAAATCGTGAGTTGATGGGTGCAACAAATCCGCAGGAAGCCGAGCAAGGGACCATCAGAGCTGATTTTGCAAAGTCGATCGATGCAAATGCGGTACACGGTTCAGATTCAGCCGAATCGGCAATACGGGAAATAGGCTATTTCTTTAACGAAGAACAGATTTGCCCCAGAGGCTAACCAGTGGTTGCCTGGATTCTGGTTCGCAGAGGTTAGTTCATGCTGCTGACTTATGGACCTGGCATTTTCAAGGTGTAGTGAATAATGATCAAATTGAGTAAGTGCTGGACAGGAACTAACTAAATGCCAGATCCCAGGACGTCAAAAATCAACCTTCTAGGTCTCAGTAAGTGGAAGCTGGAGGAGATTATGGCCCGGTTGGGTGAAAAGCCATATCGTGCGGATCAAATATTGAAGTGGATCCATCAACGTGATCACAGCGACTTTGAAACCATGACTGACCTTAGCAAGTCACTGAGGTCCCGATTGGGGGAGACGGCTGAGATTCATGAACCAGAAGTCATCATGGCAAAGGTATCTGGTGACGGTACGCGTAAATGGTTGATCAAAACCCTTTCTGGAAGCTCTGTTGAAACAGTTTTTATCCCCGAAGATACGCGCGGCACACTGTGTGTTTCCACGCAGGTCGGGTGTATGCTGGATTGTAGTTTTTGTGCTACCGGGAAGCAGGGGTTTGACGCCAACCTGAAATCATGGGAGATTATTGGTCAGCTCAGAATTGCGCGAAGGGAATTGGCGAAGATCTATCCTGAGCGGGAAAGAGTAATTACAAACGTTGTGATGATGGGCATGGGTGAGCCATTGTTTAATTTCGCCAGTGTCATGGATGCGCTGGACCTGATGATGCATGATATGGCATATGGCTTGTCAAAGCGTCGCGTGACTCTGAGCACTTCGGGTGTGGTGCCAGGCATCTATAAAATGGCTGGCAAGACGGATGCATCGCTTGCCATATCGTTACATGCGCCCAATGATGAACTGAGAAATCAACTGGTGCCCATTAATCGCAAGTATCCCATCAATGACTTGCTTGACGCTTGTCGGCATTATCTGAGCACGCTGGGAGAGAAACGTAATATTACGGTCGAGTACATTTTATTGGCGGGTATCAATGATCAACCGGAGCACGCCATGGAATTGGCCAGGTTATTGAGAGGATTTCCGTGTAAAATTAACCTGATACCTTTCAATCCTTTCCCGGGTTCAGGTTACAAGCGGCCGAGTAATATATCCGTCAAGGGGTTTCAGCGACGGTTAATCGAGAAAGAGTTCTCCGTAACTGTGAGGACAACGCGTGGCGAGGACATTCAGGCAGCCTGTGGCCAGTTAGTTGGCGAGGTAAAGGATAAGACAAGGCGTAGTGAACGCTATATTCTGCGTCAGAAATTATCGAAAAAGGAGCTGGAGCAGCGGCCTATTGTTTCAGCAGGATACTCTTGACCTGAACAGCTTTGATGGTGGTCTCTTATGCACAAAAGATCAGGATTTAATCGCTCTTTTTACACATCACTCGGCATCATATTGTACGGTGCAATGCTGACAGGGTGCGTGACTACGACAACCGGATTGACAGGCAGGTACGATCCTGAGAAAGCTTTGCAATCAAATATACAACTGGGAATTGGCTATATTCGAAATGGGGAATATGCGCGCGCCAATGAGAAATTGACCAGGGCGTTGGAGATTGATCCAAAATCAGCAGCGGCATACAACGCCTTTGGATCGCTGTTTCAGGTGCAAGGTGAGTTGGTACTGGCTGAACAACATTACAAAAAAGCGATCAGATTTGATCCGAAACTAGCGCAGGCCCGGAATAATTACGGAGCTTTTCTATATGACCAGCAGCGATATGACGCAGCGATCAAGCATCTGGAAAAAGCTTCAGAAGATGTACTTTACCGAATGCGTAGCCAGGTATTCGAAAACCTTGGTGTTTGCTATCTGAAGACGGGTGATCTGGAAAAAGCCGAGAAAGCATTGATTCGAGGGGTAAGGTTGAACCCCGGACAACCAAGGGCTTTGCTGGAGCTGAGCGAGATTGAATTCAATCGCCGTGATTATGTAAACGCAAGCAGTTATTACAAAAGGTATATTGAAGTGTCCAGGCAACATGCACGGAGTTTGTGGTTGGGAATACGCATTGCGAGAATTTTTGGCAAACAGGATGATGAGGCTAGCTATTCACTATTGCTTAAGAATATCTTTCCGGCTTCCGATGAATTTAAACAGTACCTGGCGACAACGCCATGAGCACCAATACCAATGATTCAGTGGTTGCTTTACAGGAGGGAGCCTCTACCCCTGACGATGTGAATGAACCTGGCGAGAAAGGCTTGCCAAAGGTATCGGTTCTCCTTGCTGAAACAAGAATTGGCCAGGGGATTAGTCGGCAGGACATAGCAGAGCGATTGTATCTCAGTGTGAGGTATATAAAAAATATTGATGAAGGTGAGTTTGAAAAGATTGGAAAACCGGCATTTCTCAAAGGATACTTGCGATCTTATGCTCGAGAGCTCGGTTTGTCCGGTGATGAAATCGTCGCCGTCTATGTAGCAGAGCTGATAGAGGCGGTTGATGATACAACCAGACTCAAGGACGTAACAGAGCAACGGGTCGGATCTTCTAATTTTACCGGTCCCGTTGCAACCACAGGTATTTACAGTCTGATTGGAATAGCTTCACTATTGGTTGCCATCTGGTGGTTGAGTCCTGAAACGGAAAAACCAGTAGTAACATCCAGTGCCGATGAGAAGACGTTGGCGATCTCAACATCGCCAGGAACTGCTAACATCAACGAGCAGTTGGCGGCAACAGTTCTGCCGTTTGATGACCTTGAATCAAGGTCGGGTGAAGTGGATCAGACGGAAGTTCCAGATGCTTCTACAGAAGGAGATTCTCCTGTAACCGATGCCCTAACAGAGAATGGTGCTGGGCAACTCACTTCTGAATCTACAGAAGGCATTACAGAGACAGTGAACGACTCTGGTGCCAGTCAGCCTGAGATTATCGTCAATCGCAACCTGGAATTACAACGCATCAATGTTACAGCCGGAGGCGACGATCACCTTCAGTTTGTTTTCACAGATGACTGCTGGCTGGAAATTACAGATGCATCGGGGAATCTCATTTATGGCGATCTGAATCATGACAGGGACGTTCTTGACCTGTTTGGAGTGGCGCCTTTCAGGTTGTTGGTCGGCAGGGTGTCCGCGGTCACAGTGACATTCAATGATCGACCCGTAAGTTTTGAGGGGTATACCTTCAATGATACAGCCAAGTTGGTAATCGAATAACCTTAAATTAAGTGTTCTGACCGGGAAGAAGAGCTTCGCTACAGGAGCTTTGATTACACTATGAAACAGGAATCCACAATCAAACGCAGAGTCTCCAGGCAGGTGATGGTAGGCAATGTGGCGGTCGGTGGGGATGCGCCAATTTCTGTGCAGAGCATGACGAATACAGAAACCAGGGATGTGGATGCCACAGTTGCCCAGATTCGACAACTCGAGGCTGCAGGTGCCGATATTGTAAGGGTATCAGTACCCGGTATGGACGCTGCGGAAGCCTTTGGCATGATCCGTCAACAGGTCAAGGTACCGCTGGTTGCAGATATACATTTTGACCATCGTATTGCGCTGCGAGTGGCTGAATTGGGGGTGGACTGTTTGCGCATTAATCCCGGCAATATCGGCAGTGCAAAAAAGATCCGGGAGGTGGTGAATTGTGCCAAAGACAAGAATATACCGATCAGAATCGGCGTCAATGCCGGATCGCTGAGCAAGGAACTGTTACGCAAGTACAGGGAACCCTGCGCCGATGCCATGATTGAATCAGCCAAGAGAAATATAGATGTTCTGGATCGGTTGGACTTTCAAAACTACAAGCTAAGCATGAAGTCATCGGATGTCTTTATGACAATAGCTGCCTATCGAGGCATCGCCAGCCAGATTGAGCAGCCTCTGCATCTCGGGATTACTGAGGCAGGAGGGTTACGCTCGGGGACTGTCAAGTCAGCAGCAGGTCTCGGATTGCTGTTGATGGAAGGCATCGGCGATACGATTCGTATTTCATTGGCTGCGGATCCGGTGGAAGAAATCAAGGTGGGATTCGATCTCTTGAAGAGCCTGCATCTGCGCAGCAAGGGCATTCATTTTATTGCCTGTCCCAGCTGTTCGCGTCAGAATTTTGATGTGATCAGTACCATAAATGAACTGGAGCGCCGGGTAGAGGACATAATAACACCCCTGGATGTGGCAATTATTGGTTGCATAGTGAATGGCCCCGGGGAGGCAAAAGAAGCCGATGTTGGGCTAACCGGGGCATCGCCAAACAATCTCATCTATGTGGAGGGTAAACCCGATCACAAGGTGGATAATGAAAATCTCCTGGATGAACTGGAAAGGATGGTTCGAGAAAAAGTGGCAAAGAAGTTGGCTGATGAGCAATCGTGAGTGACTGAGAGAAAGAAATAACAAGGTAATTGTTCGAAGTGAAAATACAAGCCGTCAGGGGAATGCAGGATCTGCTTCCTGAAAAACAGAAAATCTTTCGTCACGTCGATGATGTGGTGAGAAGGATATTTTCGGCATATGGCTATAGCGAGGTCGATTTTCCAGTAATCGAATACACACAGCTATTTAGCCGTTCAGTGGGTGAAGCCACGGACATTGTTGAAAAAGAGATGTATACCTTCGACGACAGAAGCGGTGACAGTGTCACGCTCAGACCAGAAGGTACGGCAGGTTGCGTGAGGATGGCGCAGGAAAATGGCCTGCTCTTCAATCAGATTCAACGTCTTTGGTACTCGGGACCCATGTTTCGCTATGAGCGCCCCCAGAAAGGCCGTTATCGACAATTTTCTCAGGTCGGTGGTGAATGTTTTGGCATGGCTGGTCCGGATATTGACGCTGAACTGTTATTTCTAACAGCAAGAATCTGGCAAGAACTCGGGGTTGCCGACCAGGTTACACTGGAACTCAACTCCATGGGCAGTGTCGAATCCCGCAAAGCATATGAGCGGTCACTGGTGGAATTCCTGTCCAGATTCAGATCATCTCTGGATCCTGATAGTCAACGAAGGCTTGATTCGAATCCGTTGCGAATTCTGGACAGCAAAGATCCCAATACGCAGGCTATCCTCTCGGATGCTCCAGTTTTGATTGATTTTCTGGATCGGGAATCCACAGAGCATTTTGCGCAACTCAGACAAATGCTGGACGATGCGCAGATGGCGTATGAGGTAAATCCCACCATTGTGCGTGGCCTGGATTACTACAATCGGACAGTTTTTGAGTGGACGACCAGGGCGCTGGGTGCTCAGGGCACGGTGTGCGGAGGTGGCAGATATGATGGGCTGGTGGAACAATTGGGGGGGCGTCCAACACCTGCTGTGGGGTTTGCCATGGGACTGGACAGGCTGGCACTGTTGATGCTTGAACAGACGGATACCGCAGGTGGTAGTGGCATCGATGTCTTTATTGCATCGATGGGTGATGCTGCCAGAGCGCGGGCACTGCTGCTGGGAGAACAACTGCGCGATCAATTTCAGGATGTCAGAGTACAGGTTCACTGCGGTGGTGGAAAATTCAAGGCGCAGCTAAAAAAAGCCGATCAATCCGGTGCGCAAATCGCTCTTATATTAGGCGAGGATGAGGTGAAAGCAGGTGAGATCACCGTTAAAAATTTAAGGGATGAGAGCGATCAATATCGCATCACCGGCAAAAATTTGGATAAAGTGATCGATAAGATCGTGTTATCCCGCTGAACGTTAAAAATGACATGAAGAACAGTAATACGAGAAACACAGGAGTAAAGTGTGGTTGCTTACGACACAGACGAAGAACAAATTGAAGCGCTAAAGAACTGGTGGAATGCGAATGGCAAACAGTTGCTGGTAGGGCTGATTGTGGTCCTGGCCGGGGTGTTCGGATTTCAAACCTGGCAGACCAGTGTGCAGGAAAAGGGAGAAGCTGCATCGGCTTTGTATGAAGACTTGCGGGCAGCCTTATCCTCAGGCAGTGAGATAAGTGCAAATCAGATTACAACTGCCCGATACCTTACAGATACACTAATCAAGGAGCATGAGGCATCTGCCTATGCGAAATTTGCGGCGCTGCAAATGGCGAAACTAGCAGTGGAACAGGGAGAACTGGATCAGGCAGAGAAAGATCTGCAATGGGCGATGCAACATGATAATGATTCAATCCAGCCGCTTGCTCGACTTCGTCTGGCACGAGTGTTGTTGGCCAGGGGAGATCAGGAACGCGCTTTGGCCCTGGTCGAAAACGTCGATGAAGGTGTATTCAAATCATCTTATGCTGAGGTCAGGGGTGATTTTTACCGCCAAATGGGTAGAGAAGCGGAAGCCAGACAGGCTTACCAAACGGCTCTGAACGAATTGCCAGAAGGCGGATCCAATCCCGTGTTGCAGATGAAACTGGACGATATTGCTGTATCTGCAGGACCGGTGAGCACTGCCGTGGAAGTCGAAGAGCAGGACCGGCAGGAACAACCCCAGCCAGTAGAAGATCAACCGGAGGAATAGATGCAACGTGGAATCGCACAATTTACGAGTATCCTGTTAGTACTCGGTTTAACCGGTTGTAGCTGGTTTGGTGGTGACGAGGATGAAGAAAGAAGGGATCCTTATCCACTCACGCGTATCACACCCGAGGTGGAAATCAAAACTCTATGGAGTACCAGGATTGGAAATGGAAGTCGGGACAAGTACCAAAGGCTGGTGCCAGCAATTGATGCAGGGAGGATCTTTGCAGCGAGTGTGGACGGCAGAATCGTGGCCCTGGAACTGGAGAAAGGCAGGAAGATATGGTCAGTTGACATCAGGGATGTCTATGCAGATGAGAAAGCCGGTGGTTTTTTGTCTTTTGGTAAAGCAAAAGTGGATCTGGTATCAGGTGGTGTCGGGGTAGGCAATGGCCTGGTGCTGGTCGGTACCAGCGCTGGTCATATTGTTGCGTTTAATCAAAGTGATGGCAGCATGGCATGGAAGTCGAAGGTCTCAAGTGAAGTGTTAGCGCCACCTCAAATTAATACTGATATAGCAGTAGCCCAGTCAATCGATGGGAAAATAACCGGCTTTGATCCGCTGGATGGCGCCAGGCGTTGGACCTATTCCACTACCGTACCCAGCCTGACCCTCAGAGGAACCAGCACGCCTGTATTATTGCCGCACATTGTAATTTCAGCTTTTGCTAATGGCCGGGTAGCCATGTTGAATTCCGAGCAGGGACTGCCCCATTGGGAACAGAAAGTTGCTGTCAGCCAGGGCCAGTCTGAACTTGAAAGGCTAGTGGACATTGATGGTGCAATGGTGGTGCAGGGAAATCGTTTATATGTTGCGAGCTATCAAGGTCGTTTGATTTCGCTGGATCTCACCAATGGCGGAATTAATTGGCAACACAAAGCGTCCAGTTTTGCGGGTCTGGGAAGTGGATTTGGTCAAGTCTATCTGGCGGCGGAAGATAGCGTAATAACAGCATATGATATGGATACCAGCAAGGAAATCTGGCGTGTCGATGCCTTGACTTACCGTGATATAACTTCCCCCGTGACCATCGGCAATCATGTTGTGGTGGGGGACCTGGAAGGCTACATACATTTGATTGCGCAAACAGATGGTCGATTCGTCGGCAGAAAGAAAGTAGATGGCGCTGGTATTCGTTCTGCAGTATTAGCGAATAGTAATCGGCTCTACGTTCTGGGGAATAGTGGAAAGTTGACTGCTCTGACTATTCAGTAGCAGCTGCCCAACTGAAAGTGATCCGTAAGCAATAATCGAGAATTCATTATGATTCCTGTGATCGCTCTGGTCGGACGTCCAAATGTTGGGAAATCCACTCTCTTCAATAAACTAACCCGTACTCGGGATGCATTAGTTGCCAGGTACCCCGGGCTGACTCGCGACAGACAATACGGTAAAGGTGCACTGGGTGATAAGAATTTTATCGTCATAGATACCGGTGGTCTGAGTGGTAAGGATACAGGTATCGATGCACCTATGGCCGATCAGTCTTTAGCTGCAATAGATGAAGCCAACCTTGTATTGTTTATGGTCGATTCCCGGGTAGGGCGCACCGGTGGCGATGAGGTCATTGGTCAACTATTAAGAGAAGAAAGCAAAAAAGTCGTGCTGGTAGCCAACAAGATAGATGGCCAGGATCCGGACTTTATAAAGAGCGAGTTCTTCTCGCTTGGATTTGGCGAGCCGCAATTAATTGCCGCGGTGCATGGTCAGGGCGTCTCAGCTCTCATTCAACACACGCTGGACATACTTTCTGCCAGTGACATAAATGTTGATGAAGAGCCGGCAAGTGCTGCCAGGGGAATCAAAATCGCTGTTATTGGCCGTCCCAATGTCGGCAAGTCAACGCTCGTAAACCGAATGCTGGGCGAACAGAGAGTTGTTGTATTTGATGAACCCGGAACTACACGGGACAGTATCTATATTCCGTATAAGCGGGGAGAAAAGTCTTATACATTGATTGATACAGCGGGTGTTAGACGGCGGGGCAAAGTAGGTCTTACGGTCGAAAAATTCTCTGTCATCAAGACCCTGGAAGCGATCCAGGATACCAATGTCATCATTCTTATGCTGGATGCAAGAGACGGTCTTGTAGAACAGGATTTGCACCTGCTGGGCTATGCCCTGGACGCAGGCCGGGCTCTGGTCATAGCAATTAATAAATGGGACGGCACGACCCAGCTTCAAAAAACCCATATCAGGAGCGAACTTGAACGGCGCCTGGTGTTTCTGGATTTTGCCAAAATGCACTATATCTCCGCGTTACATGGATCCGGAGTTGGCAATCTGTATGCATCAATCGACAAAGCCCATGAATCTGCAACACGCAAGTTCAAAACCAATGAACTGAATCAGATCCTCAAGAAAGCTGTTACAGCCCATGCGCCCCCCCTGGTCCATGGTCGGCGTATTAAACTTCGATACGCACATCTCGGAGGATCTAATCCACCGGTCATAGTGGTGCATGGCAATCAAACGGCGTCGGTGCCAGATGCGTATCAGCGTTATCTGCAGCATCAGTTCATAAAGGAGTTGAAGCTGGAAGGAACGCCGGTTCGTCTCGAATTCAAAACCAGTGATAATCCATATGCGGGTCGCAAGAATAGACTCACACCAAGGCAAATCAGCAAAAAGCGGCGTTTGATTAGCCATGTGAAGAAGGTTGCGAAGAAGAAAAAACGCTCATAGGCTCGAGTGGCGAGTTACTCCGCCAGGAACAGGTTCGGATCAACACGCGCGTTATTCAGACTGACGCTCCAGTGCAGATGCGGTCCGGTGACGCGCCCTGTGCGACCCACCGCGCCGAGAAGCTCGCCTGCTGCGACAATATCCCCCGGAGTCACATTGATCCTGCTCATATGGCAGTACATCGATATGAGACCATGTCCATGATCAAGCAGAACCGTATTACCATTGAAAAAGTAATCACCCGTGGCTGTCACTTTACCTCTTGCCGGGGCGACTATGGCAACACCTTCTGCGGCTGCCAGATCCAACCCGCTGTGTGGGCTTCTGGCTTGATCGTTGAAAAAACGCCTGAGTCCAAAGCTGCTCGAAACCACACCCCTGGTTGGCAGTATAAAAGCTGTCACGGGGTCCGCCGAATCATCCCAGTTTACAAAAGTCCGGTCCATCTCGGCCTTTTCCCGTCGGATTCGTACCAGGTCGTCCGCTGTTGGATTTACCTGACGCTGGTTGGTTACGGTCAAATATTGGGTCTCGTAATCTTTGGGATTGATATCAAAGGATATTGATTTCAACCCATCTACCTGAACAGCGTAAGTTCCAGGAAGATGCGCTAAGGAGATACCTACCACAGCCATCCATTGATTTTGTGAATCACCTTCAAGCACCATTACCCGCCTGCCTTCAAATTGCACCTCGGGTCTGTGATCCGATTCCATGGCGAGTAATACAAGACCTCCCGGAACAGGTAAATGAACCGGCTGCCGGGATTGTGCGGTGGTGAACGCGGCATAGACCAGCAGCAGGGTGATGCCAACCGTATGCAGGCTATGTTTCAGAATGCTGGTCGATTGTATTACTGGTTTTGGCATTAACACTTTCTACCCTGGCGATGAGTTCACCTGCGTGCAGCCGAGCGGATATTTTGTCTCCCGGCGCTACAGAAGCAGTACTTTTCAAGATGACAGGTTGGGGTTCTGTGGTTGATATAATCGCATAACCACGTTCCAGGGTGGCCAAAGGACTCAGAGTATTGAGCCCCTGGATGGTCAATGCGAGTCGGCGGCTCCTGGCTTCGATTATCTGACTTAATCTGGATTTGAGTCGTTGTAAAAGGTTTTGTAATACCAGCTTCTCCCGGGCAATCAAATGGGCTGGATTGTGCAATTGAGATGCCAGCAGGGTCACGTTAGCCTGGGTCTGTTTGATTCTATTCTGCGCTGCATGGGTTAACCTGATCTCCAGATCATCCAGCCTTTGGGCTTGATCCTGCAGGCGCTGACCAGGGTGACGCAGGCGTCTGGAGAGACTCAACAGGGATCTTCTCATTGTGCCGAATTGATTTTCCATGCAGCTGACCAACAGGTTTTGATATCCGGCAAGCATCTGTCGCCATTCAACCTGGTCAGGACTGATCAATTCCGCTGCTGCTGAAGGGGTTGCTGCCCGGAGATCGGCAACAAAGTCTGCGATGGTGAAATCCACTTCGTGACCCACCGCGCTGACGACAGGTATTTCACTTGCATGTATTGCCCTGGCAACTTTCTCACTGTTAAACGCCCACAGGTCTTCCAGTGATCCGCCGCCACGAGTAACCAATAGCAGATCGAACGGGTTCCTGGTATAAAGGTTGGCCGTCTTTATCGCCGCCACGATCTGATCAGGCGCCTGATCACCCTGAACCTGAACCGGAAGTATTGTCAGGGCAATAGCAGGAAATCGACGCCTCATCACGGTGAGGATGTCGCTGATGGCGGCACCGGATGGTGAGGTGATTACACCTACGTGTTGTGGTAGGAAGGGTAGTTCGGATTTGTGTGCATCATCAAATAAACCCTCCCGATGCAATTTTTGTTTCAGCTGTTCAAAAGCCCTGCGGAGTGCACCGTCGCCTGCTTCTTCCATCTGTTCGACAATGAGTTGAAAATCTCCACGCCCTTCATAGATACTGACTTTTCCATTGACGATGACCTGTGACCCATCAACCGGTTTGAAATTTATGAATCGATTGCGGTTGCGGAACATGGCGCATCGAATTTGCGCCTTGTCGTCCTTTAGAGTGAAGTACCAGTGGCCAGATGAGGGACGGGACATGTTGGATAGTTCGCCGTCCACGAAAATGTGAGGGAATTCACCCTCGAGCAAGTTGCGAACCTGCCTGTTCAGATCACTGACACTGAGAATTTCGCGATTGGCCAGGGGCATCATTGAAAACCGGTATTGCTGTTAATTGGGATGTTTACCACATCCGTTCACCTGGGATGTTTACAACATCCGTTCACCTGGGATGTTTACAACATCCGTTCACCTGGGATGTTTACAACATCTGTTGACCTGGGATATTACAGAACATCCGCTGGATTGGAAATCTTTGCGTACGATTAAGGTAAACATAACCCGACCTGAGTGCACCAACCGGTAATGAATAAGGCGCGGCAATAGGAGCTAACGTAACATTAAAAATTCACCGGATGTGATAATAGCGTCAGTTCCTGAAAAATCCATTTTTGTTGCTGTTTTAACGGCTGTTTATGACGGGAATCCCTTGATTCCAATACCAATCCAGTGTACATTCTGCATCCGCAAAACCGGTTTCTGAAGTGGTACCAGATACGTAAGTAGATGTAGATGTTGAAGTGTTATTTGAGTCAGATCAGACAGGTTAAAACGTTTCTAAATCGCCAGCAGATGTCGTTATCGAATTCGGAGTTAGATATGGTCAGGCGGTTACCGTCACTGTCAGCAACCTCCCCTCAAATTACCCCTTGCAGCACTTCCAAATCAGAGATTTTGCAGTCGGTCGGCCTTGACTCGACTCTCAACACAGCTATTGATAGGAGAATTTGCAGTTGAACGAAGCGAGCTCCAGTCTTATTCCGTTGGTAATCTATTTCATTTCGGTGATAGGTCTTGTGGCATTGGTTATGTGTCTTTCCTGGGTGGTGGGTGGCAGGATTAAAAGACGTCCGGCAACTGGCGAACCCTTTGAAAGCGGAATCGTGTCTGTGGGTACAGCCCAGGTGCCGATCACGGTAGAGTTTTACATGATCGCCATGTTCTTCGTTATATTTGATCTGGAAACTGTCTTTATATTTGCCTGGGCAGTCGCTTTTGAGGAGCTTGGTTGGCCGGGATATGCGGCAATGGTCGTATTTGTCGTTATCCTGGTTCTTGCCCTAATTTACGAGTGGAAATCTGGCGCCCTCGATTGGGGTATCAAAACACGCACAGGTCTGGAGAGAAAATAATGGAGTGGAGTCTTGATCCTGTCAATGAACAGGTCCCTGTCAAGCAGATTGATGACGCTTTTGAAGAGCACTTAAAGCGAAATGTGCTTTTGACAACACTCGAGGGCATGCTGGCATGGGGACGGCATCATTCAGTCTGGCCTTACAATTTTGGCATCTCCTGTTGTTATGTGGAGATGGTAACCGCATTGACCAGCCGCTTTGATGCGGCGCGGTTCGGGGCCGAAGTTATCCGTGCATCACCAAGGCAAGCAGACCTGATGGTTGTTGCCGGGACTCCTTTTCTCAAAATGGCTCCGGTCATACAGCGACTCTGGGAACAGATGCTGGAGCCCAGATGGGTGATATCCATGGGCTCATGTGCCAATTCCGGTGGCATGTATGACATCTACAGTGTTGTCCAGGGTGTGGACACATTCATTCCTGTAGACGTTTATGTGCCTGGATGCCCTCCGAGACCTGATGCCTTTTTGCAGGGGATGATGTTGCTGCAAGCTCAAATAGGGAAAGAACGTCGTCCTCTCAGCTGGGTAGTAGGCGATCAGACAGTCGTGAAACCCAAAAAAGTTAGTCAAAGAGACTTGAAAAATGAAGAACGCATGCGGATGACCGATCTGAGATCCCCCGATCACGTATAGCACGTAGGGGGAGTGCAGATTTAATTACCGGCATCCATCCTCAAAGGAATGAGATACACGACTAACGTAAACGAATTGTAATCATTACTCCGGGAAATAAACCATATGGCGATGGTGCGCCAGTTCGGCAGTTCGAGCAATGGCGAACAACCCAAGGTTGTGAGCGAACTGTTTAATAAATTCGATGCGTCAAATTTTGTTACCCAACACACAGTTGATGAGATACCGACGCTCTGGGTAGCCAAGAACCAGATCAGATCTGTATTGCGTCATCTGAAGCAGTCCGGTTACCCCATGTTGTTAGACCTGACTGCGGTTGATGAAAGAACGCGTGTCAATAAGCAAGGTTTTCCAGATACTGACTTTACGGTGGTGTATCACCTGTTGTCGTTTGAGTATGGGGCAGACATCCGACTCAAAGTTGCGTTGCCCGAAGCAGATATCAGCATACCCTCTATTTGTGATATTTGGCCCAATGCCAATTGGTATGAGCGTGAAACATGGGACATGTTCGGGATCCAGTTTGATGGTCACCCGAACCTGACCAGAATCCTGATGCCTCCCACCTGGGAAGGCCATCCGTTAAGAAAAGATCATCCTGCCAGAGCAACTGAAATGGAACCCTTCAGGATGACGCCCGAGCGTCAGGACTATGAGCAGGAGGCATTGAAGTTCAGACCTGAAGACTGGGGCATGAAACGTAAGCACAAGGATACGGAATTCATGTTCCTTAACATGGGGCCCAATCACCCCGCTGCTCATGGCGCGTTTCGTATTGTCTTGCAGTTGGACGGTGAGGTTGTGGTCGATGCTGTGTCCGACATTGGCTATCACCATCGCGGTGCAGAGAAGATGGCCGAGCGTCAAACCTGGCACTCTTTTATCCCTTACACTGATCGAATTGACTATCTCGGCGGTGTAATGAACAACCTGCCCTATGTGATGGCAATTGAGAAAATGGCCGGGATTGACGTACCTGATCGTGCAAAAGTGATCCGCATCATGCTGGCGGAGCTGTTCAGAATACAAAGCCATCTGCTGTTCTACGGTACCTACGCCACGGACATAGGGCAGATGTCGCCAATTTTCTATATGTTCTCCGACCGGGAACAGTCGTTCCGGATTATCGAAGCGATAACCGGAGGTCGTATGCATCCCGCCTGGTTCAGGATAGGCGGTGTGGCTGAGGATCTGCCTATCGGTTGGGAAAAACTGGTGCGTGACTTTGTCAACCACCTGCCGGGCAGACTGGATCATTACGACAAGATGGTGATGCAGAACAGCATTCTTAAAAAACGTTCGCAAGGCATCGGCATATATACCAAAGAGGAAGCAATAGATTGGGGCATTACCGGTCCGGGTCTGCGCGCAACAGGCATGGATTTCGACTTCCGCAGGGACAGAACCTACGGCGGATATGACTGGTTCGATTTTGATATTCCGGTAGCACAAAATGGCGATGTCTATGATCGAGCGGTGGTGCGAATCGAGGAAATGCGCCAGAGCATCAGAATTGTTGAACAGTGTCTAAACAACATGCCTGAGGGGCTGTACAAATCTGAGCATGAACTTACCACGCCTCCCATCAAAGAACGCACGATGCATGATATCGAAACCTTGATTCACCACTTTGTCAACGTGAGTTGGGGGCCTAAAATTCCTGTGAGTGAGTGCAGTGTAACCATTGAGGCAACAAAAGGTCTAAATACTTATTACCTTATCTCTGATGGCGGCACCTCCTCATATCGCACTCGAATACGAACCCCGTCATTTGCTCACTTACAGCAAATACCTTTGATCAGCAAGGGACTGCTTATCGCAGACATCGTCGCCATCATTGCAAGCATCGATTTTGTAATGGCTGATGTGGATCGATAATAAAGTAACAGGGCAAAAAGATGAGTGCAGTAAAAAACGACATGATTAACGTATTGTCACAACAGGAAATCGACGCAATTGAAGCCGAGATTGAACATCTTCCGGATCGAAAATCTGCAGCTATCGATGCTTTGAAAATAGTGCAGAAATATCGTGGTTGGGTTTCTGATGATAGCCTCAGAGCCACAGCGAAACTGTTAGAAATGTCCGATGAGGAATTGGATGGAATCGCAACTTTTTACTCCCTGATTTACAGGCATCCCGTCGGTGAAAAAGTTGTCATGTATTGCGATAGTGTTTCCTGCTGGATCATGGGCGGCAACAAGGTGCGCGACCGATTGAAAGAGAAATTACAGATAGAACCGGGCCAGACCACAGAAGATGGCAAATATACACTGTTACCGGTGACCTGTCTGGGTGATTGCGATCATGCGCCTGCCATGATGGTAGGTGATGATCTGCACCACGACCTGACTCCCGAGAGTCTGGATAAGATCTTTGAGGAAGACGCATAACATGGAAACACCACTCACCAAAAACATGCGCGCTGACAAGTCACCGGTTGCTTTGTCCGACTATATGAGCACGGGTGGTTACGCAGCCGTTACCAAGACAATCGGTAAATCATCGCCTGCAGAAGTCCTTCAAGTGGTCAAGGACTCAAATCTGCGAGGGCGTGGTGGTGCCGGGTTCCCTGCCGGGATGAAGTGGAGTTTCGTGCCCATGAATGAAGACGATCCCGGCCACAAATATCTGGTTGCCAATGCGGATGAGATGGAACCCGGCACCTTTAAAGATCGCCTGATCATGGAACAGGATCCGCATCAGTTAATTGAAGGAATGATCCTTGCCGCCTACACAATACAGGCAGATGTCGGTTATATCTTTATCCGGGCCGAATACCACTATGCCATTCGGGAACTGAAAAAAGCCATCAGTGCCTGCCATGACAAGGGTTTTTTGGGAAAGAATATTCTGGATTCAGGATATAACCTGGATATCCACGTTCACGTGAGTGCCGGTAGATACATCTGTGGTGAGGAGACCGCACTACTCAACTCCCTGGAAGGGAAAAGAGCCCATCCAAGAGCCAAGCCGCCATTCCCGCAAGTGAGTGGTTTGTGGGGACGACCCACCATCGTGAACAACGTCGAGTCGCTGGCATGTGTTTCACACATTGTAAACAATGGTGCAGACTGGTTTAAATCGTTAGGAATTGGTGAAGATTCAGGTACCAAGCTTTTTGGTATCAGTGGGCGAGTCAAGAAACCAGGCACCTGGGAACTGCCCATGGGCACACCCATAAGGGAACTGGTCGAGGTGCATGCCGGTGGTATGCAGGATGGTTACAAACTCCGGGGTTTTCTGCCAGGGGGGGCGTCGACAGACTTTCTGACAGAAGCACATCTGGACCTTCCGATGGACTACGATGTCATCATGAAAGCCGGCAGCCGCATGGGCACAGGGCAGATGATCATACTGGATGACAAAACCTGTCCGGTTGCGATGGTTGAAAACGTGGTGAGTTTCTTTGCCCGAGAGTCTTGCGGTTTTTGTACACCCTGTAGAGAAGGGCTGCCCTGGGTTGAAAAAGTACTGCATGCCATAGAGGTGGGTGAAGGTGTGCCGGAAGACTTGCAAATACTGGAACGACAGGGTCGATTCATAGGTGCCGTAGGCAATACGCACTGTGCGCTGGCGCCGGGTGCAATTGAGCCACTGACCAGTGCACTGAAATACTTCAGGGAAGATTTTGAACAACATATCCGAGATAAAAAGTGTTCGTATCAATAGCGCAAATGCCGCTACAAACTAATGTCATGGATTTCTATACCACAGGAGCAAAGAATGCCGACGATTATTGTTGATGGAATATCCTACCAGGTGGATGCCAACGACAATTTGCTCGAGGCACTGCTTGGACTGGGTCTGGATCTGCCTTACTTCTGCTGGCATCCATCCATGGGTTCCATCGGCTCTTGTCGTCAATGTGCCGTGATTCAGTATCAGGATGAGGACGACCAACAGGGTCGACTGGTGATGTCGTGCATGACGCCGGTAACGGAAGGCGCCATTTTGTCCATCGACGCCGAACCCGCAGCGGAATTTCGAAGTGCTGTGATTGAGAACCTGATGATCAATCATCCCCATGACTGTCCGGTATGTGAAGAGGGAGGTGAATGCCATCTCCAGGATATGACGGTAATGGCCGGTCACAGTATGCGGCACTATAAAGGCCTGAAGACCACGCATCGCAATCAGTATCTTGGTCCCCTGCTGAACCACGAAATGAACCGGTGCATCGCCTGTTATCGTTGTGTGAGATACTACCAGGACTATGCCGGTGGTACCGATCTGGCCGTTTTTGGTTCCCGCGGCAGAGTCTACTTTGGCCGCCATGAAGACGGCGTATTACAGAGCGAGTTTGCCGGAAACCTTGTTGAAGTTTGCCCTACCGGTGTATTCACGGATAAACCCCTGAGTGAACGTTATACCCGCAAGTGGGACTTGCAGTCTGCACCTGCCGTCTGTACCGGTTGCAGCATGGGCTGCAATATCAGCGTTGCAGAGCGATATGGTGAATTAAGGCGTATCCACAACAGGTATAACTCGGAAGTTAACGGATATTTTCTCTGTGACCGTGGCCGCTTCGGTGGTGGATTTGTGAATCATGAGGATCGCATTCGCCGCTGTGGCGTGAGAAATGCCAGCGGTGTTTACGATCCAGTCAGCAAGCAACAGATGCTAGAAAAAGTTTCTGCATTAATATCTGCCGCCGGATCAAAAGTTGTTGCCATAGGGTCACCCAGGGCCTCCCTGGAGTCCAATCATCTGCTGGGTAAACTGGTGGGCAGGGAGAATTTCTACAGTGGGCTCTCCGGGCGGGAACAATCGATTATTAATGCTATCTATGCCATCCAGCAAACGGGCGGAGCCCGGATTCCAACCCTGCGGGAAGTTGAAGCAGCCGATGCGGTCCTGATTCTGGGAGAGGATGTCACAAATACATCCGCGCGGCTCGCCCTGTCACTACGACAGACGGTCAGAAACCGGTCCAAAGAGATGGCAAATCAGATTCAGATTCCGTTGTGGCACGATGCTGCGGTTCGCAAGCTGGCTCAAGATGAAAAGAGCCCACTGGTATTGGTCACCGCATCTGAAGACCGACTGGAAGATGTCAGTTGCCTTACGCACCGGGCAGGTCCGGATGACACTGCACGAATAGGTTATGCGATTGCCAACATTATCGACAATCGATACAGCAGACCGGCTGACTTGACAGATAACGAGCAAACTCTGGCGGCCAGCATTGCTAGCATATTAAAGAATGCCGAGAAGCCCCTCATCATCTCCGGTTCCGGAAGTTTGAATCTGGCGGTGGTGGAAGCTGCAGCTAATGTTGCCTGGGCGCTCAAGGGGGAGAATAAGGATAGCGGCCTGATTTACTGTGTTCCCGAGTGCAATAGCCTGGGCGTTACCATGTTGCATGATGGCAATAGCAACAACCTCGATGATTTGTTGTCAGGGTCAGATGATATAGACGTTGCAATTGTTCTGGAAAATGATCTGTATCGACGCGCCGGATCGACTGCGATCAATAGCTGGTTGGGTAAAGTCAAGAATCTGGTTGTGATAGATCAATTGGACAACCCGACCGCATCGGTTGCCACTCTGGTTTTACCCGCGGCAAGTTTTGCAGAAACGGAAGGCACGCTGGTGAACTACGAAGGTCGTGCGCAAAGGTCATTTGCAGCATTTCTTCCCCAGGGCGATATTCAGGGGAGTTGGCAATGGTTGCTTGATATTGCGGACCAGGTGGGTACACAGAAATTTGGCTCCATCAGGCAGTTTGATCAGGTTACAGAAGATATTGCGGCACAAAATGCAGCGCTGTCCGGAGTAACCAAGGCTGCGCCAGACGCCAGTTATCGTTCTGGCGCAGGGCAGAAGATTGCGCGCATGACGCATCGCGCCAGTGGACGAACAGCCATGGTTGCTGATGTTACCATGTACGAGCCCCAGCAGCCGGTGGACAATACCTCTGCCCTTGCTTTCACTATGGAAGGCGCGAACTTGATCAAGCCCGGTGAAGTGCCCTCTTCGTTAACACCGTATATCTGGTCGCCGGGTTGGAACTCGAATCAGGCGATTATCAAATTTCAGGCGGAAACTGGCGGCGCGCTCACTGATAGCGATCCTGGTGTGAGACTAATTGCCACAGCGTCCCCGGTCGCTGATCTGCACACACGGCATACAACCATACCCGCCATAACGAGACATCAAGGAGGCTCACTCCAACTGGTGCCGGGTTATCACCTGTTTGGTAGCGAAGAGCTCAGCGCCTACAGCAAAGCCATAGCAGAACTTACACCCCGCGGTTATTTTGCAGTTCATCCTGACGTCGCTGGTCAATTGGGAGTAGCAGATCATGATGGACTTGAGACACAAATTAACGGAGCTAACGTTCAGCTTGAGGTTGTAGTTAGCGAATCGGTAGCCAGGCAATGTGTTGTCTATTCATATGGAATTGATGCTACCGGTGAGCTGGTGCATGAGAAGCGCGGCACATTCAAGAAAGCTGAAAGCTGGGAATCGAGCAGGCCCTCAAATTTGATTATGAGTGACAGGTAACCAAAAGTGGAAGATCTCCTGATATATGTAGTTATATTTGGCACTCTCATAGGTGCGATGACCTATGCTGCGATACTGGTATGGTTTGAAAGACGCATGTTGGCCTGGTGGCAGGATCGACTGGGTCCCAATCGCGTAGGACCGTTTGGCATCGGATTGGCACTTGCAGACATCCTCAAACTGTTGGCAAAAGAAGACTGGGTACCGCCGTTCGCCGATAAAAAGGTCTTCGTTATCGCACCTTGTTTTGTCATGATCGCCATGCTGATGGGATTTGCAGTGGTTCCATACGGACCGGAAACCTATATTGCTGACTTGAATATCGGCCTGCTATTTTTTATGGGCATGACTTCTCTCGCTGTCTACGCCGTGCTTCTCGGTGGTCTTTCCAGCAATAACAAATTCTCATTAATTGGCGGTCTTCGATCCGCGGCTCAGATGGTCAGCTACGAAGTCTTTATGGGGTTGTCCCTGATGGGGGTCGTGATGCTGTCCGGATCCTTTAGCCTGGTCGATATTGTCGAATCCCAGCAGGATGGCTGGTTTGTAATTAGTCAGTTTTTCGGCTTTGTGGTATTTGTGGTTGCGGGTATAGCAGAAAGCCACAGGCTGCCATTCGATCTGCCTGAAGCAGAGCAAGAATTGGTTGGTGGTTTTCATACCGAATACTCAGGGATGAAATTCGGAATCTTTATGGTGGGAGAGTATCTGGGTGTAATCCTGATATCGGCCATGATAGCAACCATATTCTTCGGTGGCTGGATTGGCCCGGGCTTCCTGCCGCCAATCTTTTGGCTGGCTGCGAAAACATTTTGCTTTGTTATGTTTTTCATTTTGCTCAGAGCGGCTATGCCAAGACCCAGATACGACCAATTGATGTCGCTGGGCTGGAAAGTGATGTTGCCGATTACGCTGGTCAATCTGGTGGTGACAGGAGGGGTTGTATTGTGGATGAACACATAAACATACAGAGCAGGTGCAAGCAATGATCAAGGGCATTCTGGATCTGATCCGTAATACCTTCACCCAGTTGATAACACTCAAAATGGTTTTACACCATACTTTTTCCCCGCCGGATACAGTGCAGTATCCGGAACAGATGCCATACCTGCCACCGCGATACAGGGCACGAATTATCTTAACCAGAGATCCGGATGGCGAGGAACGTTGTGTCTCCTGCAACCTGTGTGCAGTCGCGTGTCCTGTTGATTGCATTGTGTTGCAGAAAACCGAATCTGAAGACGGTCGTTGGTATCCGGAGTTTTTCCGTATCAATTTCTCCCGCTGTGTGATGTGCGGCATGTGCGAAGAAGCCTGTCCAACATACGCAATTCAGCTCACACCTGATTTCGAGATGTGTGAGTATGATCGCAGCAATATGGTGTACGAGAAAGAACACCTGTTGATAGACGGATGTGGTAAATACCCTGGGTACAGTTTTTGGAATGTTTCAGGAAAGACCATTAGCGGCAAAGATAAAGGTGAAGCTGAAAACGAAGCTGAACCGGTAGATGTTCGGAGTCTGATGCCGTGAGTAATGCCGATCACCTCAACAAGCCTTTTACCGTGAGAATAGAACCGTGGAAATAGCACTATTTTACATAGCGGCAACGATCGCGTTGGTATCTACGTTTTTGGTACTGACAAATTTTAATGCCGCTCATGGCTTGATATACCTCATCATCTCCCTGTTAGCGTCTGCGGTTATTTTCTATGTTGTTGGCGCTCCCTTCGCAGCGGCTCTGGAAATACTCGTCTATGCGGGCGCCATTATGGTGCTGTTTGTATTTGTCGTCATGATGTTGAATATGGGCCAGCAAGGAATAGATCAGGAACATGAATGGCTTAATCTGAGGATGTGGATTGTTCCCTCGATTCTGTCGCTCATATTACTGGCTGAAATCATTTATGTCTTAGCCGCTGGAAGCGTACTGCTTCCTGGCCACGGTGTCGAACCCAAAGCCGTCGGCATGAGCCTGTTTGGGCCATACGTGCTTGCCGTCGAAATAGCATCCATGCTGCTACTGGCCGGTCTTGTCGGTGCGTACCAGTTAGGTCGCCGTTATCTTGAAGAGAACAGAGAGGAGGACAACCAATAATGGATGCAGCCGTCATTCCGTTGGAGCACGGACTTCTCCTGTCGGCCATGCTGTTTTGTCTTGGCTTGATTGGCGTCATGATCAGACGAAACTTCATTTTTATCCTGATGTCGTTGGAGATCATGTTGAATGCCTCAGGTATGGCATTCGTCCTGGCCGGAGCCAGGTGGGGTCAACCGGACGGTCAGGTTATGTTTATGTTAATCCTGAGTGTTGCGGCTGCTGAAGTCGCCGTTGGACTGGGTCTTCTGCTGCAGTTTCATCGGCGATTCAAGACGCTGGACATAGATGCTGCAAACAGGTTGAAAGGTTAATCGACTATGAACAGGACGAGTTGTCAACATGAATGATCTACTATGGATAGTCCCGATACTGCCTCTGTTGGGGTTTCTCATACAATACGTATCAGCCGGGAAATTACCCAAGTTGTGGGTGTCCTGCATTGGTGCCGGATCAGTAGGTCTGGCTGCAATAATAGTCGCTCTGATTGGCATAGAATATCTGCAGCAGACTGATCCTGTTGCCTATACAGTGACTTTATATACATGGATGGACGTGGGTGGATTTAAGCCCGGGTTTTCCTTCTATCTGGATGGCTTGTCATTGACCATGATGTTTGTCATCACGGGTGTTGGTTTCCTGATTCACCTGTATTCCACATTGTTCATGTTCGATGATGAGAGTTACGCTCGATTCTTCGCCTACATGAATTTGTTCGTTAGTGCCATGTTGGTATTGGTGCTGGCTGATAATCTGCTACTGCTATATCTTGGTTGGGAAGGTGTGGGACTTTGCAGTTATCTGCTGATCGGATTCTGGCATACAGATGCAGCCAACGGACTGGCTGCGCGTAAGGCATTTGTGGTTACCCGGGTTGGTGATACCGCAATGGCGCTGGGATTGTTCCTGTTATTTGCTCACCTGGGCACTCTGGATATACAACCCATGATGAAACTGGCGGGTGAAACATGGCAGACAGGAGACACCATCCCGACCATAGCCTGCCTGCTGATACTCGGCGGCGCTGTCGGCAAGTCAGCTCAATTACCACTACAGACCTGGCTTCCTGATGCCATGGCGGGTCCTACTCCGGTTAGTGCATTAATCCATGCAGCAACCATGGTGACCGCAGGGGTTTACCTGATCGCAAGAACACACGACCTGTTCCTGCTTGCACCCGCAGCTCAGATGACTGTCGCGTTGGTTGGTTTAATTACTCTGATTATGGCTGCATGTACGGCGCTGACTCAAACTGACATTAAGCGAATTCTGGCTTATTCAACCATCAGCCAGATCGGTTATATGTTTCTTGCCCTTGGTGTCGGTGCCTGGTCAGCGGGTATCTTCCATTTGATGACCCACGCATTCTTCAAAGCCCTGCTGTTCCTGGGCGCTGGCGCAGTAATTTACAGTCTTCATCACGAGCATGATATTTTCAAGATGGGTGGGTTAAGAACGAAATTACCCGTACCATTCTGGAGCTTCCTGATCGGTAGTGCCGCATTAGCCGGTTTCCCGTTTATCACTTCCGGGTTCTACAGTAAGGATGAAATATTGCTGCAGGCGTGGGCGTACGGTGATATGGGACCATGGCTCTGGGCCGGTGGTGCCTTTGGCGCACTGCTTACGGCTATTTATAGTTTCAGACTGGTATTCATCGTTTTCTTTGGTGAGACCAGGACCGAACCTTCTGCACCTGCGGGTTGGGCAATGGCGGTGCCACTCGTTGTTCTTTGTGGTCTGGCCATCGTTGGTGGCTGGTTCCATGTACCGGTGGATGCAGTGTTCCCTGAAGCTTCCCCCGTGCGCCATGGTGGAACTGTTTTCTGGGTGACAGCTGCGATTCCGGTGCTTGGTATCCTGATTGCCTGGATGATTTTCCTGCGCAAGAGCATTGATGTCACGCCGCTGACTGATTCAGCTGTGGGTAGGCTGGTGACCAGATTCTGGTTTAGCCACTGGGCTATGGACTGGTTATACGATCTTGTATTGGTGCGTCCCTACCGGTGGATCGCAGCGATTAACAAGGATGACGCGGTGGATTATGTCTACAACGGCACCGCCTCATTGGCTCAATTTCTACATCGATTGATCGGTACTTCACAAACCGGCCAGCTCCGCTGGTATGCGGCAACAATGGCGGCCGGACTGGTACTGGTAATCGCCATACTAATGGAATTTATTTAGCGGGCTCGGGAAATGATATTAATTGCACTAGTCTCCATACTATTTATTGGCGGAATAATCGCCTGGATTGCCGAGGGCTGGAACCGGGATTGGCCACGCTGGGTCTCCCTGATTTCCATCGCCGTCGCCGCCTTGTTGCTACCGTCACTGTTTCTACTCGAACCGCATCTCAGCGCAACACCTGCGACCACTGCGAACAGCTGGCTGATTTTACACAGCATTCCATGGATCCCAAAATTCGGTATTGCAGTGCTGGTTGGATTGGATGGCCTAAGCCTTCTGATGGTGACCTTGACCATTTTTCTGGGCTTGATTGCCGTGGTTTCCTCCTGGTCAGAGATAGATCATAGGCCCGGATTCTTCCAATTCAATATTATGTGGACCCTGGCGGGTGTGGTCGGAGTATTCATTGCACTGGATATGTTCCTGTTCTTCTTTTTCTGGGAAGTCATGCTGATCCCCATGTATCTCCTGATCGCGATATGGGGACATGAGAACCGCGGTTATGCATCCATGAAGTTCTTTCTGTTTACTCAGATCAGCGGGCTGTTGTTGTTGGTGTCCATACTCGCCCTGGTATTCGCAAACTACGGTAACACAGGTGAATTTACGTTCAGCTATTTTGCTTTATTGGACGCGAACCTCTCACCGGATGTCGCATATTGGGTAATGTGGGGCTTCTTTATTGCCTTTGTGGTCAAACTGCCGGGATTTCCCTTCCATACCTGGCTACCGGATGCGCATACCCAGGCACCAACAGCCGCCAGTGTATTGTTGGCAGGCATTCTCTTGAAAACAGGTGCTTATGGACTGATTCGATTTACCGTTCCATTGTTCCCCGAAGCCGCCGTGGAAATAGCGCCGTTGGCCATGCTACTCGGTGTTGCGGGGGTGATATATGGAGCGATTCTGGCGTTTGCGCAGAGCGATTTTAAACGTCTGGTTGCTTACAGTAGTGTCAGCCATATGGGCTTTGTGCTCATCGGAATTTATGCCTGGAATCAATTGTCATTGCAGGGATCTGTGATGCAAATGATTGCCCATGGTTTGAGTACGGCGGCACTCTTTATGATCGCCGGTGCATTGCAGCAGCGTTTACACACACGCGATATGACCGCGATGGGCGGTCTCTGGGTATCGATGCCCAGAATGGGGGGAATTACCCTGTTCTTTATTATCGCGTCGCTCGGTATGCCCGGTTTAGGTAATTTCGTCGGTGAGTTTCTGATACTCATGGGCACCTTTAAGGTGAATATCCCGATCACCGTATTTGCTGCGCTGGGCCTGATTACTGCCGCTGTGTATGCGCTGTACGCCATGCAGCAAACATTCCAGGGAGCACCAACCCAGGAGTTGGATGTAGAAGATTTTGGGGCAAGGGAAATATCGGTGATGGTATTGATGATGGTGGGATTGGTTTTTCTGGGGCTTTACCCGCAACCTGTCTTTGACATTGTAGACCCGGTACTGGCAGGTTTGTATCAGTTGACACAGTCTACACCTTCTTGGTTGGGGAGCCTGTAATGACCTTTCTTGACTTTCAAGCACTATCACCCTTGTTAGCACTCACCGCGACAATTCTCGTGGTGCTGATGATCATCGCCTACAATCGAAATCACAAAGTTGTTTGTACCACAACTGTCATCGGTCTGTTCATTACTCTGGCGACTATTCCCTGCGTTATCGGCATAGATCCGGTCCAGGTTACCCAACTGCTTGTTATTGACCGGTTCGCACTGCTGTTAATAACGCTCATCGCACTGGTGACTATCGCTGTATCCCTATTGGCTTATGACTACTTCGATGGCAATTCAGGTCGTCCCGAAGAGTTTTATCTGTTATTAATGCTTTCCGCATTAGGTGGTATGGTGCTGGTAAGTAGCACGCATTTTGCTTCATTTTTGTTGGGGCTCGAACTGCTCAGCATCTCCTTGTATGCACTAATCTCGTACCCCATCAAGGGATTGATTCCCCTGGAAGCTGCCGTCAAGTATTTAATCCTGTCAGGTGTGGCTTCAGCAACGTTATTGATGGGTGCAGCGCTGTTATATGCCGGTTTGGGAACTCTGTCCTTTGAGCAACTGGGTAGCGGCTTCTATCCCGAACAAGCAACAGTCCAGGCCTACATCGTTATTGGCAGTGCGTTACTGTTAACAGGTCTGGCATTCAAGTTGTCTCTGGTACCGTTCCACATGTGGACCCCGGATGTATATGAAGGCGCACCAGCGCCGGTGACTGCGTTTGTAGCGACTGTATCAAAGGGCGCAATCTTTGCCCTTATGGTGCGGTTCTTCGTACTCACAGGTGCGTTTGAATATCAATCGATTCTGGTCGGTCTGAGTGTCTTCGCCATTGGCTCCATGTTGGCTGGAAACCTGCTGGCATTGATGCAAAATAATGTGAAGAGAATGCTGGCTTACTCCTCCATCGCCCATATCGGGTATTTACTGGTAGCCTTCATTTCAGGCGGGATAACGGGTGGCATGGCGCTTGCTTTAGAAGCTTCAATTTTCTTCCTGGTAGCCTATATTGTTACTACATTAGGCGCCTTTGGCATCGTTACTATCCTTTCCAATTCCGATGAAAGCCGGGACTGTGACGCGCTTGAAAACTACACAGGACTATTCTGGCGTCGTCCCGCACTTGCCGGGGCGTTCAGTATTATACTTTTTTCGCTGGCCGGGATTCCCCTGACAGCCGGGTTTATAGGCAAGTTCTATATAATTGCAGCGGGCGTCAAAGGGACACTCTGGTTGCTGATCGCTACACTTGTGGTGGGTAGCGGGATAGGCATTTACTACTATCTCCGTGTTATCTACACCATGACGCTGAAATCCACATCAACGGAACCTATCAGGATTCCGGTTGCCAGTGGTTGGGTGATGTTGTTGGTAACCGCCACCATCCTGACACTTGGCGTCTATCCGACGCCATTCATTGATATGCTCGGTGACCTGGCTAAATCTCTGACCTAGTCAGCTGAAGTGTAACCCAACAACCCCTGCGCCAGAATATTTCATGCCGCGATCTTGCGAGCAGCGTTGATGACGAAAGCAGCGTCGGATGCAAAATCAACCAAATCAGAAGCGTTGGTTGGCATGCGGGATATCCTATGGCGATGATATCAGGGTGAACCGCACCAATTAACGATAACTTCGTAATCAGTACTCAGTCTGCAAACTACGTTACCTACAACATTTATAAACCATCAATTTTAAGCACCCATGACATAGATCAAGTATATCAAATTAAATTCCGTCAAGTTTCGGCGAGCCATCGGGATCAAGCGTGTGGTTTTCCGCAATCGGCGCGCCTTGGTCGGTTCACTAACAAAACAATTTCTTGCAGCGCCTGCACGGCCGAGGCTTTACTTGTTACGCATTCGTGGGATAATAATTACATGCTGAGTAACGCCTTTAGCCAACCCACACAAAAGAAACATCTCATAAGGCTGGTGTTGGTATTCGCCTTGGTTTTTGCCGCAGTGCATGTTGCTTTCCATGATTTGGATGTGGTGAGCGGTGGGGATCTGGTTGGAAATGGCGAATGCCAGATCTGTCGTCTTAACCATGTGCAAACGGCCTCTGCCGACCCTTCCCTAATTACCCGGCTGCACTTTTTGTTATATGTGCTTCCTGTTACTGATACTGAATATCAACTAACACCCCAGTTCGATACCTACCGGGTACGTGCTCCACCCCTGTTCTGACTGTTTTATCACCGATGGCTGACGCGTAGCCTAGGCAGTGTTCTGCAGCAGCGTGTCAACTGTAATTTATCAGGCAGTGAAACAGAACAGGAATGCACTATGGGTCCTTCTTATTTTTGTACTAATCGGGTAGCCGTTGTTATTTGTTTGCTGTTGCTCAATCCAGCAGCAGTGTTTGCTGGGGAGGATAACGAGGACTTAATCTGGCAATTGACAGAACTCAAGCAACAAATTCAACGCTTGCAACAAACCAGTGAACAGCAGATCAACACGCTGAAACAACGTCTCGAGGAACTGGAAGTAATATCGTTTAAAAACGCCAGGGTGGCACTTGCCGTATCAACAGCGGTCCCAGCAAGGACAGAAAATAGCGGGTTGCGGATTGGCTTATCTGGCCTGTTCGCCGCTGGTGGCTCCAGCGCCGATAACGACAAGTTGGAAAACTTACAGGGCGGCGCCCACGATCCCGGCCAGAACGGTTTTACAGTGCAGAACGTGGAGCTGTCTGTTGGTGGAACGGTGGATCCTTACTTCGATGCACAGGCCAATATCATCTTTCAGATTAACGCCGATGGTGAGACTGTGGTGGAACTGGAAGAAGCATTTTTGATTACCCGCAGCATGCCTTGGGGCCTACAAGTCAAAGGCGGCCAGTATTTCACTGAGTTCGGGCGGCAGAACCCTCAACATCCCCACACTTGGTCCTTCGTCGATCAACCAGTGGTGTTGTCACGCTTCTTTGGTGGTGATGGTTTGCGCAGCCAAGGCGCGCGAATTTCCTGGCTGATGCCTTTGGGCTGGTACTCAGAACTCAAGCTGGGCATGCAAAACCCGAAGGGTGAGACAGCCACCAGTTTCCTGAATGTACCGCAAGAAGAAATCGCCGGCCATGCCCTGATTGACAGGGACGTGCGCAATTTCGACGACTTGCTCTATACGGCGCGCTGGTTCAACGGCTTTGATCCGTTAGATACGCTGAGCATGAATGTCGGCTTCTCCGGTCTATGGGGTCCCAATGCCAGCGGTTTGACGACTGATACAAAAATATATGGTACAGATTTATATATGAAATGGCAGCCTATCTACACTCAACGCGGCTTTCCTTTTGTCTCCTGGCATACCGAGATATTAAATCGCAGGTATGAGGCGGGTGACTGGGGTGATCACAGCCGAGAAACTCTCGATGACTGGGGGCTGTTCACCCAAGTGCTGTGGGGATTCAAGCCCGGTTGGGTAGCAGGATTACGCTGGGAATATGTAAGCGCCAACGACGATAATCCGGATAATGCAAGTGATCCACTGCGCGACACTCGCAAGCGACTGTCTCCCAACCTGACCTGGTATCCGACCGAATACAGCAAGCTGCGGTTGCAGTACAACCGAGACTGGACAGAACACTTACCCGATAAAACCGCTCACTCATTTTGGTTGCAATTGGAATTCAATCTCGGCAGTCATGCAGCACATGTGTTTTAGGAGGGCATCATGAATAATTATAATATCTCGCTTGGGCTGCTGTTACTGATGGTCGCCCTTAATGGTCACGCTACGTTAAGTGTCGTGACGACAACACAGGATCTGGCAGCACTTACTGAAATGGTGGGCGGAGAACGGGTGAAGGTGCAGAGCCTGACCCAGGGTACCCGTGATCCGCACTATGCTGCAGCCAAACCCAGCATGATTCGTAAAGTCTTCCGTGCAGATTTGTTGCTGGTGATCGGTGCCGATATGGAAATTGGCTGGTTGCAACCATTGTTGCAATCGGCACGTAATGCCAGAGTGCAGCCCGGTAACCCCGGTTATCTGGATCTCTCCAATGTGGTGCCATTGCTAGGTAAAATTAGTGGTCCAGTATCACGTGCAATGGGTGATGTGCACGCCAAGGGTAATCCTCACTACTGGCTGGACCCACGTAACGGGATACGCATGGCGCAAGCTATAGCAACTCGGCTAGGTCAATTAGATCCCGCACATAAGGAAGAATACCAGCAGCGATTAAATGCATTTGCAAAAGCGATGGACAGCAAGCTGCAAACCTGGCTCACAGAGCTCGCATACCTCGAAGGCAAACCATTCATCGCCTATCACAAGTCCTTTATTTATCTGGCGGATGTCTTCGGTTTCCATATTGTTGATGAGGTTGAACCCAAGCCCGGCATCGCTCCCAGTGCAGCTTCTCTGAACTCACTGGTCATGCACATTCAAAATGATGACATCGGTATTCTCATCATGGAACCTTACTACGAACGCCGGTCTGCGCGTTATCTAAGTGAACAGACCGGTATTCGCGTGGCAGTGTTGCCCCAATCGGTGGGTGCGCAACCCGATATCAATACTTATTTCGATCTGTTTGATGCCATCGTGGCAGCACTGAATGACGCTGGAGAAAAATGACATGGACCCTTGGCTGATTCTTTTTCCGGCTTTTGTCATGAGCGCCTTGATGATTGTTACCCATACTTACCTGGGTCTGCACGTACTGGTGCGCGGCATTATTTTCGTTGATCTGGCCCTGGCCCAGGTGGCGGCCCTGGGAGTAAGTTTCGCTTTTCTGCTGGGTGAAGAGCCTCACGGTTTAAGGGCACAGTTTTATGCCCTGGGCGCCACTTTGACGGTCGCTTTCGCCTTTGCAGGTTTACGCCGCATTCCCGGCAAAACAACGCGCGAAGTCATCATTGGCATCGTTTATGTGGTGGCAACCGCCCTGTCCATCGTCATTCTCAGCCGTTCAACCCAAGGCATGGAGGAACTTAAATCTTTGTTCAATGGCAATATTCTATGGGTACGCTGGCAGGAAATCTCCCTTGTGGCTGGGATCTATCTGGTCCTGGCCGCTTTTCACGGGATTTACCGCAAACAGTTTTACTCCTTATCATTTGCAACCGAGGACTCCCCCCAGTCGGGTTTCCTTTGGGAAGTCCTGTTCTTTGCGTCATTCGCAATCGTAATTACTCTCGCGGTGAACATCGCCGGGGTGTTGCTGGTGTTTGCCTTCCTGATCATCCCGGCATTCAGTGCATCATTGGTAGCGCATTCACTGGTAGGCCGTTTGTTAACTGGGTGGGGGCTGGGTTTGTTCGGTGCAGTCGCCGGGTTATGGATTTCCTACACCGCCGATCTGCCAGTGGGCGCCACTGTGGTGTCGATAGTCGGACTCTTGCCGTTGGTAGCAGTCGTACTTGGAGCAATACGACGGATTGTCTTTAATAGCTCAAAACCTGCCGTTTGACCATGGAGACCTGGTTGTGTCTCCCACAAATCAGCCATTTCGAGACTCTTTCTATGTAACTCCTTAACGGCTAATGCGTCGTTCACCTGGTAATCGACCATACAGTCAATTTGTATTGAAATGTCTGTAATATTGGCTTTTAAATGTATTTAGGAGGTGAGAGTATAAGTCGAATAAAGCACATTTTCCCCGAGTTGACAATCTATCGTGAGTTGTTCGAATGTCGAGTGTGATACGTTGAATAGTCAATTCTGGGTTCTGCACCTTGAGTATTCCTGTCAAATCACCAGACTTGTACTTATTGTCGATGCTCAATACAAGAATTTCTGCGAATCAAGCAAGTATCATCCCACCGGTATTTGAAAACCAGTGTTAGATCAGTGTCAAAGCATCTTCGAGCAGCATCCTGGCAGTTGATCGCTCTTCCCTAAATCATTTAAAAGGAACGCTGCATTGCGACTAGCAGAGTGCCTTTTTGCATATGCGCAAGTAAACCTGATAGAGTCCGCTGACATAATTACTATGTTTTAACGGCATCGGAGAAAATTATGACCACCAATGGCACCTCGATGAGCACTATCGCGGAAACGACTACCGGACCCGTTCAGGGGAGGATAAAAGACGCTGTCTTGTTATTTGCAGGCATTCCCTATGCAGCGCCGCCGGTCGGTGATTTGAGATTTAAGGCGGCGCAGCCCCATGCGAGCTGGAGCCAGGTCAGATCAGCACAGAAATTCGGGTCTGCAGCACCTCAAGTACCTTCCGGTGGGCTTACGGACAATGTCCCGGTTAACTGGAATGAGGACTGTTTAACCTTGAACATATGCACACCTGCATTGGATAGCAACAGGCGTCCGGTGATGGTGTGGATTCATGGTGGCGGGTACCGGACGGGTCAGGGTGGAATTCCCTGGTATAACGGCGCACGTTTCGCCATCAACGGTGACCTTGTCGTTGTCAGCATTAACTACCGGTTGGGCGCACTGGGCTTTACCGATCTTTCCGGATTTGGTGCAGAGTTTGCGGTCTCGGGAGTCAATGGCATTCTGGACCAGATTAACGCCTTAAAGTGGGTCCGAGATAATATTGACCGTTTTGGTGGAGATCCTGACCGGGTCACAATTGCCGGTGAATCTGCTGGTGGCTTTAGCGTGGCCACATTACTCGGATCGCCTCTGGCAGAAGGGTTATTTTACCAGGCAATCCCCCAGAGTGGCGCCGCTCACCATACCCTCACGGCAGCAGCAGGCCGGACAGTCGCGAAGCATTTTATTGAGGCCATGAAAGCAGAAGATATCAGCGCATTGCAGGCAGCTTCTGTAGATCAAATACTGGCGGCGCAGCAGCAGGTAGATACGCTAATTCAGGGAAATTTCGGTGTTATCAATGCCCTTGGAGTTGCCGTTGCACCCTTCTACCCGGTAGTTGGCAATGATGTTTTACCCCGGAGTCCATTGGAGGCGATAGACGCAGGCGCAGGGGCAGATATAGCGGTTCTGACCGGCACCAATTTCGATGAAACGACCTTGTGGGGATACGGATCGGTTGATGCAGCAAGGTTGCGAAAAACCGCAGCTGAATTCGGTGCCGGGGATGCCTTGCTGGATGCTTTTAGACAGGAACGACCCAACGCATCAGCTAACGACTTAATGATTGCCATGACCACCGATCACTCGTTTCGTATACCGGCCATTCGACTAGCGGAGGCGCGTGCCAAACATGGGGCACAGACATGGATGTATCTATTCTGCTGGGAGTCCAGGGCATTGGAGGGAAAATTAAAAGCGACCCATTCATTAGAGATACCCTTTGCGTTTGATAATCTGCACCAGCCAGGTGTTGATTTCTTCCTCGGAGAAGGGGACGTACCGCAACCTGTCGCGGCTGTGATGCACAAGGCATGGATTGACTTTATCCGCGACGGCGATCCGGGGTGGCCGGAATACCAACCCGGCCTGAGAATGACCATGTGTTTCAATGATGAATCGAAGGTGGTGGAGGACCCGCAATCCATTTCCCGAAGTGCCTGGGAGGGCATTAGATAATGCCCGAAGAAGTTGCTTACATTGTTTCGAATGCAGGGTCCGGAGTATTAATGGTA
>JASJXV010000251.1 GCA_030123805.1 Gammaproteobacteria bacterium | reverse complement strand
CTCGAGATCGGACTGAAGGATATCAATAAACCTGTGCGTTAAATCCCGGTAGGCAACGCGCTCGAAACCGGCCTGTGAAATCAGCTCGGTATAGTCGGGCAAAGTGTGCAGGCAATACCCCCGGTCTTCTACGTATGCCGAAAAATCTTCTCTCCAGGGTTTTTGACCACAACAATAATCGGTGAACAACAGCTGTCCCGCTGGCCGTAATGAGGTATTTAATGTTGAAAACAGCCGTTTCTTATCCTGAATATGCAAAAACACGTCCCGGCTGTAAACCGCATCATAATACTCGGGACGATCCAGCTCCAGGCAGTCCCCCCACTCCAGCTTAACGCGATCCGACAATCCATAAGCCGACAGTTTGGCACTCGCCAGCGCCAGCATATTCTTTGACAGGTCTATTCCGTCTACATACAGGCCAAACTGGCGCGCCATGACAAAGGCGCTACCACCCAGACCACAGCCAACATCAAGCACCCGTGAACCAGGAGCAAGATCCAGTTGTTCGATCAATTCGACCGCCATCTCGCTGCCACCCGGGCTGACAAAATCTTCACCATATACGGCTTCGTACTGCAAAATGGATGCGCTTAAATATTGCGCCGAATCCAGAAATTCCTGGGTCACTTCGCCTGATTGTTTCATCAATGGCCACCTCAGACTTAATTCTTTATGAATAAAGTTGCTACTGAAATTCTACGGCTTTGACGTGCTTTTCAAAGGCAGGGTCCGCCATAAGTGACTTGCAGCGTTCGAAACGTGCGATAGAATAAGCCCAAAAATCTTCGGCCGAATTGCCATCGCTATGCTGGATTAAACCCCATAGTGTCCAGAGTAGATCGCACATGGCTTTATAGATTACCATGCGCCCCATTTCTGAAGCATCGGGTTCGCCACCACCTCACAACTGTGGATTTGCTTTAATGCTTTTCCCGCGCGTGCCGCTGCCCCATCCCGCTTGCTGAACTCATCTGGCGTCATAGTCACGATGCCATCGATACAGCGAGTCAGCATGACACCACTTTTTGTATCGGCATGGATCACTTCTGCGGAGACTCCCGCCCCCGCAGCCACTTTTGCATTGTGAATTTCAACCACACGGTCAATGTACTCCTCGGTTCCCTTTCCGGGAATACGGAGAATGTAGCGGTCTTTTCCAGTATCAATTCGAAACACAAGATTAGTCATGCCTCCAAGCCTCTGGGTACTATAACTGTCTTGCGCGATTCCCTCGAAACCCGGAATGGCTGTCAGAGTTTGATGAACCTCCTGCAGTACCTGATTCATTTCCTGTGCTGTTAGTTCCGGATTCATTTCGCCACTGGATACTCTGCTTTAAACCGCGACTGGATTAAGCGAATTTGTTGCAGCATATCATCGGAGATCTTTTCCGGTTGGTGATCTTCCAGAGTCTTTTTAATATCTCGTTCAATCCGCTCGAGGAGTGTTTCATCTGCCAAATTACCGGAGCTAACGGGAAATTTGGCCCCATAGTAGCGCGCGTTCCAATATTCCTCACGGCAATGTCTGGCGGTGTGTGGGTGGGCCAGGTAGTTACCTCTAACACCTACTTCACGGGTGAGGTCGCGAGCCA
>JASJXV010000068.1 GCA_030123805.1 Gammaproteobacteria bacterium | reverse complement strand
TATTTGGATCTGATGCTGCCGTCTTCAGGCAGGAACCAGGTTTTGGTCTGATTACCGACAGCGTAATAGCCTTCGCTCTCAGAGGTCAAAATATCCGATGCCATGCTATCGGAATCATCAAGCAATACAAACACATTGGGAAGAGCAGGCACTGGCAGTTCCAGTGGCCCCTGGGACAAGTCCTCATCACTGGCAATGATGTTGCCAGGAGTGACTGCAGCGACGGCTGTCTTTTCAATATTGACATAGACGATCCCCAGTGCACAGCGAGATTCGCTCTCGTCGACGGGATCGTCACAGACCCTGTAGACGAAATTATCCAGGCCGTCATCAGTCGTGTTCACATCAGCGGGAGGGGTATAAACAAAATCTCCATCTCCAGTCGTGGTACCGGTTTCATCTGTAAAGGCTACCGTGGCAAGCAAGCTGGTGACATTCTGTTTCGTGGTAAAATACAGCGTCGAGCTGTCCTGATCCCAACTCTTCGGGATTTCCGAAAGCAGGGAACGGTAGTTTACCAATGCCGTATCCATGGGCACGGGCAAGGGGGAGACTGCCACCAGCTTTTTCCCCTGATCCATATAATAGTCATCGGTGGTGGTGATCACCCGGTGGCATGGAGTGGCGACAGTAAAGGCATAGAAATCCAGGATTGGCGCCAGATAGCTGGGTAGAATGTCTAGCGAATCGCCCGCACTATCGAACTCCTCGCAGACCGTATCACCGGGCGCATCGGCAACGTCGGTGATATTCACCGCTATGGTAGCGGTGTCAGTCAGTCCAAGGCTGTCGGTAACCAGCACAGTCAGTGTATAGGCCGGTGTATTTTCGAAGTTCAACAGCTCCTGGTCCGGCGTGTGGTCTGCCACCAGAATTTCGCCGTCACTGTTAATTTTAAATTCAGCAGGCTCGGTCAATCCGGCGATAATCGAGTAGCTCAAGATGTCACCTGAATCGACATCGGTAGCCCCCACAGCCAGTACCAGCGTATCACCGGCCAGATTCTCAGCTACGGATACAGCCTGATCATTCAGCACGGGCGCATCGTTGCTGCCGGTGACTGTAATGACTATGTTCTGCGTTGTGGCATCGGTAGCGGTGAGGGTGATGCTATCAATGACCTGCTGTGCACTGGAGAGGAACTGCACCGAACTCTGATCCAACGTATAGGTCCAGTTGCCAGTCACCAGCGACAGGGTGCCATAAGTACCCGCCTTGATAACATCGTTGAAATCCGGATTGTCCGTCACATCATCATCGCTGATCGAGATGCTGCCATTAGCACTCGCGACATCACCTATATTCCCTTCGGTAACGGCGCCACTGAAGTTTCCGGCAACCACCGAGATTTCATTAAGATTATTCAAATTAATGGTTACGATGCCGGTATCGCTTAATCCTGCCGTGTCACGCCGCTCTATCGTCAGGTTGAAAACCGGATTGGTTTCAAAGTTCAGCCCGCTATTGGCAGCGATGCTGATTGCGCCGCTGGCAGGATCGATCGAGAAGACATTGTCAGTATTACCCAATGTGATGCGGAAGAACTTACCATCCCCCGCCGATTCATCAGGATCGGAAGAGATCACGGTGCCTACCAGGGTGCCAACCGCCAGGTTTTCGTTGACATTGGCAAACAGCTGATCGTTAATTTCTGGCGGGTCATTCAGGGGCAGAACAGTCAGGGTTACCGTTCCGCAGGAATCAGATCCAACGACTTCAGGATTCCAGCAATCGGTCTGGTCGATAAGCACAGAACCATCACCGGCAGATGCATAGATAGTATGGGCCGTGCCATTGGCATCCGGGATAAGGGTCACCCGTATGGCATTGAAATTACCAGGTGTGGAAGCAGTTGCACAGGCAGCGTCATATATCTGCACTGTCGTTGCAACCACGTTATCATCTCCCGCCATCACCGGGAATCGCAAAAAATAGCCGGTCGGAATATGCAAGGGTGCTGTTGCCGACAGTTTATCATCGTTATCAACGACACACATTGTAAAGGGTGTCTGATCCTCGTTAATCGTGTAGTCATCATCTTCAGCTCTCACTGCACCAGCCGTTATCGCACTGGCGAATTGGGGCGCGCCTGACAGTAAGCCAAGCAGCACAAGCAGCGAAAATCGATTTTTTCTGAATATGGTTTGAATCAATTTATTCTCCCGAGCGAGCATTCATTTCGATCGATGCAACCTGATCGATCCGGCTCAAGTATTCATGCAGGGGTTCTCTTTCCATGGCCAGTATCTAAAATCTCCTGCCGTAAGTACTTTGAATCATTGACTTGGCTGCAGCTGTCTTACCTGTACCAAAGGCTGTGACTCGAAACATTTGCGTGCGCCCTGCACCGGTTCCACCACCGACATTGTCCATATTCAGCCGGTCCTCCTCCGCGACAATGGTGCCAATAAATTCGATAATATATCGCGGGGACTCCGCGCTATCACCGTATGCGACCACCAGCGAGTTACTGCCCTGCCAGGTTGCATCCTCTTGCCACCTGACGACTTCACCTGCAGCCATTCCCACATATTTTCCGTTGCTGTTGGCCTGATATGCGTTTAATGAAGATTCTGTTGACAGAAAGGACTCTGCAACCCTTAAACCTGCCTCTGCAGCTTGAAACGCAACCCTTCCATCCCTGGCATTTCTGGACATACGAATCTGCATGTCGGTTGTCTGAACCGAAGATATACCCAACAAGGTTACGATGAGCATGATCACCAGGGTCACCACCAGAACGATACCCTTCTGGCTGTGTGGAGAAAAATTCGACATAAGGACCAGCCTCCGTTTCGAGTCAGCTCTGGTTGCGTAATGCAATGGTTTGGGTGAAGGTTCGCCTCAGCAGACCATCGTAGTTCAACCCATCCAGACAATCCTGGGATCCACCGCTACCCACACATCCGTGAGTCGGTGTTTTGGTTCCACCCACGTCATTTACCGAATTGGTCGTGACGCTGATTCTGATCATCAATACATCGTCGAAGTCCAGTACGGAATCAGCATCGACATATCTGTTAGGAATATCATCACTGTCGGTATCAATGCCATATTCAATCTGCAGGTCTTCGATCCCTTCGACAATCTCTTCGGGTGCAGATAGTCCGACTTTTTGCCACAGCGACAGAGGCTTATTGCCCTGATCGTTCACATCCAATCCAGGCGCGATAAAGAAAGTCCTGGTGACGATTGCATTTACGTAGGCATCTGTGTCGAAGCTGTTGAACTCGGCAAGTCTGGAGAAACTGTTGGTATATCCATCCGGATCGACCAGGCTCGTGTGCTGGATATTGGCGGCCGTGCTTATACCGGTTACCCTGAATATCGTTCCCTTTTCGCAATCGTGAATATAGACCATGTGGTCTGCACCAAATTCGAACGAGGACGGCACCACATCGACTTCTTCTGTTGAGGTGGGCATAGCAACAGCCAACCTGTTGAACACTGTAGAAATATATCGAAATGTAACGATGTCAGTCCCCCGGACAATATCGTTAGTATCAATACCATTGCCAGCACCATCGGTTCCAGCCACGTAAACATTGGTATCAATGCCAGCAACGGTTTTGGGCATTATCGTCTCGATGTCCGGAGACCAGGCAGTGGTCTCTCCCTCATAACCTACCAGGCCGACATTGAGATTGAACTCATAGGGCACATCTGCCAGGAAGGTCTTGTGTAAATCCTCATTGGTGGAGAAGCATCCCTTGAAACCCGCTCGTTGAGCGGCGCGGGAAATGAATTCAATGGAAAATCTACCGGCATCCTGAATCAGCGACTGACCTTCGAGCAGTTTGTAGGTCTGGGAACTGGCTATAAACAGTTGTGTAAGACCGATAGTAATAGTTGCGGACAAGGCTAAACCGATCATTACTTCGATCAGGGTTAAACCCGTTTGGGCATATGTTGTCAGCGGCATTCTCATCAGTTTACCCACAGATACAGTTCAGTAGATCTAACCTCATCAGAGTGCTTATCGACCCACTGGAGTAAAATTCGATACTCGTTGTTAACACGCGTTATGGAGCCTTTGCCCAGAGGGAAAGTACCCTTGATACCAAGAAGATCGCAGGCAGGATAGGGCACGCTATTGGCATCTTCGGAGTTGATGGCACACAACCAGCGGGAAACGTCGTATGTAGCCATTTGGTCGGTTGTGCAGTTGCTCAGGTTACAATCCGATCCGCTCACCGGTGCATCACCCAGAGCAATTGGTCCATAAGTAGCTGCAGGATTCGCGCTGATCCGATCCACCAGGTCCGAGATCAACTGATTCGCTTCCATACTCATCAGCGCATCCCGGTTCATGTTCAAACTGGTAATCTGCAAACTGACCATACCCAGAATGCCGACAGCCAGGATGAACATAGAGACGAGTACCTCAATCAGGGTGAGGCCGCTTATGCAACAAACAAGCTTTGCCGGTAATTGCACCTTATCGATTCTAGCCATCACATCAGGGTCTCTTTTCCAGCCAGAATCATTTGAGACAGGTTTGATCGTCCGATTAGAACGTTTGTCATGATACTCTCCCATTTCCTTGGCTATGTATTAATAGATCCACGGTTAATGTAGCAAGTTACATGCCATTTTTAACTCTTATGGATAAGCCTTTGTTTTAATATTAGTTATCATACGAAACCATGTAATTGAAGATTTTATGGCGAGCATTATTCGCCATATATTTCTATATTATACCGCCATATATTTCTATATAGCAAATAAATGGCGAATTATCGTATGACCGTATAATTAGTAGAATTGTAAGGTCTTTGGGTGATCCGCACCTACAACATTACGATCAGATGCCACACTTTCATGCGGATCTGTGCACAAGATCACATTTTTCTCCCAAATATCACGCTGGAGCAACGAAATGCAGTTAGTGTATGATGGCTTCTTTTTACACCAATCCCCGAAGGTCTGCATCGAGCGCTAATGGAAACTGAACAGGCAAATCTTGAGTACCCCTACGAATCAGCACCGCCCTACGGCACCACGATGGAGTTGGCACCCGGTGTGTTCTGGCTTCAGATGCCGCTGCCTATGTCCCTGAACCACATTAATCTCTATCTGCTGGATGATGGCGATTCCTGGGTAGTCGTAGATACAGGCATCCACGGTGAGGAAACCCAACAATACTGGCAGAAGATTTTTGCTGAGCATATGCAGGGCAAACCGGTCAGTCGTGTGATCTGTACCCATCTGCACCCTGACCACACAGGTCAAGCCGGTTTCATTGCCGACTATTGGCAAGCCACTCTGTTGATGAGTTATTCAGAGTATTACCAGGCAAGGGTTATGAGTTCGTTGCTGCGGGAGAGCAGTAATTGGCATACAACCGAGTATTTTGTCAGAGCAGGTATCGATCAACACTTCCTGGAGCAAATGCGGAAAGACCGCGACCTCTTTACCCCGGATGTGACGGACAAACCTCTTCCCGCATCTTTTATCAGGTTGACCGATGGTGATTTGCTGAAGATAGGCGGTGAGAACTGGCAGATCATCACGGGTACCGGTCACTCACCGGAACATGTCTGTCTATACAGTCAAAAACACAGAATTCTAATATCCGGAGACCAGATATTGCCGATAATCACCTCCAATGTCAGTGTATTTCCTACCGAACCGGAAGGCAATCCCATGCTGGGTTGGATGGAATCTCTGTCAAGATTCAGAGAGAAGGTTCCCAACGACACATTAGTATTGCCCGCTCACAATGCACCCTTTTATGGACTACATGAGAGGGTGAGTGCACTGATAGCCCACCATGAAGACCGTATGCTGGCGATTGAAGAGTCCTGCGTTGAACCGCATACTGCAGTAGACCTGTTGCCGGTACTGTTTAAAAGAAAGCTTGAAGGCCATTCACGCTTCATGGCGCTTGGCGAATGTGTTGCGCACCTGCATTGTCTGATGACTCACAATCGAATCGAACGGCGTCTCGAAAATGGCGTCTACTCCTATCTCTCGGTCGATCCCGGTCTTGAGCAGCGTGCAACACCAGGGCATCACGATGCGCCTGACGATAGTCCACTGCTGGTTTGAGTCCCAGGAGACGGTCCGAGATGTCGGACCACGAGAACAGATTGACCTACTGCGGCGGCGGCAAATCCTGGTCGGCTTTTCGCTCCTGGTAACGTTCAAAGAAGAGACACTCGTCCACTGAACGTCGAGGCGGTTTGCCGTATTTTCCAATTGGCCAGCCGATCGGAATAAGCGCGATGCTGGGTGTCTCTTCGGACAATCCTAACATATCGTCAATTTCACGTTGATGCGCACCATGGGAGGTTGTCAGGGAAGCGCCAAGACCAACTGCACGGCAAGCCAGCAAGATGTTCTGAATAGCCGGTAACAATGCCTGACTCTGAGGTCTACCGCGCCTTGTCCAACCTGCCACAAAGAGATGTACGGGTACCTCATGCAAATGCTCCGCCAGCCATATTGCGGCATTCATATTTCGGCGTTTGGCGTCCTGATAGGCAGGATCTTCGGCCGCTTTTCGTGCCGGTTCTATATAGCGACTAAATGTCTGGCGATAGAGTTTGGCTATGTGAGCACGTTTATCGGCATCAGTGACTGCGATAAAGAACCAGGGTTGACGATTCCCGCCACTGGGTGCAAAAGTACCCGCCTCACATACCTTGCGAATCAATTCCGGTGGCACCGGATCGGGTTTTATTCGCCTGATTGCACGCGTGGTACGAATAGCCTCAAATAGCCCGATCTCTTCACCTATAGTATCAATATCAATTTCCAACAGCAGTCCTCCGGATATTATTATGACTATTTGGCCGTGTCTGGTTAGCCAGACAATAGCATGGGGTCAGAGTAAAAACTATCGAGATAGTTTTTACTCTGACCCCATGATATTGTTGAGATCCGAAAGTGGACACACAGTTTTATGCATCACACCTGGGATTTATCTTACGCTTCTCGCCGGGCTCCCGTGATGGCAGCTAATATTGTAGCTACATCACAACCACTCGCTGTGCAAGCCGGTATTCAGATATTACATCAAGGCGGTAACGCGGTCGATGCTGCAATCGCGACGGCTATAACCCTGACAGTTGTGGAAGCAAACAACAATGGCATTGGCAGCGATGCATTTGCCCTGGTCTGGGACGGAAAAGAGTTGCATGGGCTAAACGCATCGGGACGATCACCGGCCGCCTGGTCGCCAGAGCGATTCAGGGATAAGTCCGAGATGCCAATTTCGGGTTGGGATGCTGTAACGGTACCTGGCGCTGTGAGTGGCTGGGTGGCTCTGTCGGATAAATTTGGTAATCTGCCATTCAATGACCTGTTTGAACCGGCAATAAATTATGCCAGCAACGGATTTCAGTTAGGTCCGATTTCAGCACACTTTTGGGAAAGAGCAGCCCGTACCTATAACAAATTTGAAAGCTTTATGCACACCTTCACCCGGGAAGGAGTTGCTGCCACGACCGGTGAACTGATCACCTTGCCGGATCACGCCAGCACCCTAACCAGGATTGCCGATACCAGGGGAGAAACGTTCTACAGGGGCGAATTGGCAGCGGCGATTATCAAGGACTCGGAAGCTCATGCGGGACTGATGACTCTGGACGATCTGGCTAATCACTCAGCAGATTGGGTGATCCCCATCAGTCAGAATTATCATCGGCAAAGATTGCATGAAATCCCACCTAACGGGCAGGGACTACTGGCATTGATTGCGTTGGGAATTCTCGAAGATTTCGATCTCCAGCAATACCCGGTCGACTCCACTGACAGCGTACACCTGCAGGTAGAAGCTGTTCGACAAGCTTACGCTATTGTTGAAAGGCAATTGGCCGATCCTGATCATATGCAGCAACCCCTTGACGACTTTCTCGAGCGTGAATTTCTACGCCAAAAAGGTGCAAATATTAACCTCAGCCAGGCTTCCAATATACTCTCCAGGGTGCCTGCCAATCCGGACACAGTTTACCTGACCACGGCCGACTCAAACGGCATGATGGTATCCATGATTCAATCGAATTATCTTGGCTTTGGTTCCGGAATAGTGGTACCCGGTACCGGTATCAGCATGCAGAACAGAGGCCGGGGATTCACGTTAGAAGATGGGCACCCAAATCAGGTAGCAGGTGGAAAACGGCCTTATCACACAATCATTCCCGGATTCGTTACACAGAATCACACCCCGCTGATGAGTTTCGGTGTCATGGGCGGACATATGCAAGCTCAGGGACACGTGCAGATGGTGGTGCGTATTTTCGACTACCAACAAAATCCCCAGGCAGCATCAGATGCCCCGCGCTGGCATGTTAAGGAAGATGGGCGGTTGGCTCTGGAACAGGGATTTGACCTCAAAGTAGCCGCTGATCTGGCGGCCAGGGGTCACAACATAACATTTGACGAACCAGCCTATATTTTTGGTGGAGCACAATTGATAACAAAACTGAAAAACGGTTATTGTGGCGCTTCTGACCATCGCAAAGAGGGGATGGCAGCAGGATTTTAGGAGTAAGCAGGACTTTAGGAGAAACAAAGCCCCAATGTTTATAGATCATTACCATCTGACAGAAGTAGTAAACCAGATCTGCATCAATGCCGGAACAAAGCCTGGCGATGCGCAACAAGTGGCATCGCTGTTGGTGGAAGCCAATCTCAAAGGACACGATTCGCACGGTGTCCAGATGCTGCCCGTCTATATTTACAATATCTCCCAGGGTCATTTGAAGCCGCAACAACACGCGGAACTGGTCTCCCGAACCGGCAGTAGCCTGATAGTCGATGGCCTAACGGGTTACGGCCAGATCGTAGGACCAGAAGCAATTGAAATGGGTCTGGAGGTGGCTGCAGAACTGGGAGTGGCAATTGTAGCACTAAAGAATGCACACCATCTTGGCAGGATCGGTGGTATGGGAGAACAGTGTGCCGCGCGCGGATTTATTTCCATGCACTATGTGAATGTCGTTGGCCACCCGCCCCTTGTGGCACCTTTTGGGGGGAAACAGCCACGCATGGTTACCAACCCATATTGTTGTGCAATTCCCGTATCTGGCGGTGATCCCATCGTGTTGGATATGGCTACGAGTGCAATTGCTCACGGTAAAGTTCGCGTTGCACTCAATCGTGGCGACAGAGTACCGGATGGCAGTCTAATTGATCACGAGGGCAACGAAACCACAGATCCTGCGGTGATGTTTTCCCAGCCCATGGGGGCTCTATCGCATTTCGGGAAGCACAAAGGTTACGGCCTGGCGTTAATCTGCGAAATTCTGGGCGGCGCCTTAGCCGGAGGATGGACCAGCCAGCCGGAGAACCCACGACCCGGTACGATTATTAACAATATGCTTACCGTTATCCTGAATCCTGATATTTTAGGAGATAAAGAACTTTTCCAGACAGAGATTCGAGCAATGCTGGCATACCTGAAGAGTAGCCCCCCGGTAGCGGGTGTTGATGCAGTCCTGATACCCGGGGAACCGGAAAGGATTGCTCGCAAGCAAAGGCAAACCGAGGGCATCTATATAGATGACAATACCTGGTCGTCTATCGTTGCTACAGCAAATTCAGTACAACTGTCTACTGAACAGATCAACGAGATCGCCAACACTGTTGACGAACGGCGCAGACCGCCAATTGAATAAAATCTCAGATGACCCAACACAACTCGTTTTTCCTGTGCAGCACGATATTGAAACAGTGAGAGAGGAACTGACGAGTGGCAGGGACGGAACCTCTCCGAAATCGCGCACAGTGCAACGCAAAAACTGATGGATTATGCGGGCTGGTTCTATCTGTCCAGGAAGATGAGACTGACTTCTGGTACATAGGTAATAATGATGAGAGCTAGCAGCAGCACCAGCATAAACGGAATGGTCGCCCGGTATAACTCCATAATTGACCGATCAAACCGGTAACTTGCAATAAAGAGATTCATACCGATAGGTGGTGTGAAATAACCGATCTGCATATTAGCCAGAAAGATAATACCAAGGTGTATTGGATCAATGCCATATCCCAGGGCCATGGGCACGATCAATGGAATCATAATGACCAGAGCCGAGAAGATATCCAGTATCGCGCCTAATAGTAACAACACAATATTCAGCAGGATGAGAAACGTAAACTTGCTACTAATCCAGGAACGGATCCACTCGAACAGCTGTTGAGGTATTTCCGCATCGATCAGAAAATTGGTGAACGCCAGGGCAACACCCAGAATCAGCAGTATTCCACCGACCATCACCATGGCCTCACGAGCAACTCGCGGTATATCCCGGTACGGAATCTCTCGATTTATCACCACCAGGGTTACCAGCACATACGCCGCAGTGACGGCCGCTGCTTCCGAAATAGCGAACACACCACTGTAGATCCCGCCCAGCACAATAAAGGGCAATGGAATTTCCCATTTTGCTTCCTTGACTGCCTCCCATGCGTCGGCCCTGGAATAGCTGCCTTTAACAATCGGCGTTCCCCTGGTCACCCAGACAGCGTAGATAGTGAGCAACAGAATCATGAGGAAAGCTGGCAATATACCGGCGATAAACAGATCCTGAATTGTGAAGGGATTATCCAACTCCATCTGCTGAAGTATCACCCCATATAAAATCAAAGGCAGTGATGGTGCTAACAGCAGTCCCAAACTACCTGAGGTAGTGACCAATCCCAGACTGAATTTTTCCGGATATCCTGCCTGAACAAGGGCAGGAAATAACAGGGCTCCGACCGCCACGATGGTGACACCCGAAGCACCCGTAAATGCAGTAAAAAACGCACAGGTAATAAAGGCTACTATTGCTAACCCACCCGGCAACCAACCTAAAAAGATTTGCGTAAGTCTCACCAGGCGCGTTGATACATTACTCTCTGCCAATAGATAACCTGCAAAGGTAAACAGGGGCAGAGCCATCAAGAGTGGCGTGTTTACCAGTCTGTATATTTCTATTGGGATGACGGCAAGGGGAATACCCGCATGATAAAACCCCAGCATTGCTGCCGAGACAATCACAACAAACAGAGGTGCGCCAAGCAACGCTAACAGTACAATTAATAAACTCAGCAACAGCATCATGGGCGATGCTCAATCCACGCTGCGATCATTTCATTAAGGAACCTGACAGCCATTACAGCAAACGCCACAGGTATAATCACTTCAGTAATCCAGGTGGGGACAGATGCGAAGGCAATGGTTTGATCTTCAAACTCAAACAATACTAATTCAAGACCAAACCAGGTCACAATGCCGCAAATCACTGCGGAAATACCCGAAACTACAGCAGCTGTAACTTTTCGAGCCGATGGCGACAGATACCTTGAGGCTGCATCAATGTTTATATGATTATGTTCCCGGGTAGCAACCATGGCTCCCAACAATGCTACCCACAACACTAACATCCTCAAGAACGGTTCAGCCCAATAAATTCCGGCATCAAAGAAGTTTCGTAAAACTATCTGAATAATCGCCAGAATCAACATAGTGAGTAACGACGATACAAGGGCCGTATTCTCAATAAAGTGGAAGACAGTAACGGGAAATCTTAGTACAGGGATCATTGACCAGTCTGACCAGACTGTTGTCTGATGGTATTTAAATGGGTCATAAGAATAGAATAAGTTTCTGTCGTAATTCCTCCTATTCTAATCAGTTCCTTGACTGAGATTTCTGCCATTGACAGCCATTCGCGCCTGTTCTCATCTGTTGGAGATACTTCCTCGAGTCCCTGGCTCAATAATGCCTGATACGCAGCGACATTGCTTCTGCGATTATCCCGATCGATTTCAGCGAAGGTTTTACCCAGAATTTCCCTGACGATAATCTGGTCTCCTGCATCCATTCGTTCATATGCCTTACGATCCATCACCAGCATCGAATAGATATAAACGAGGGGCATGTCAGTAATATACTTCACCTGGGTATGCCACTGCAGGGCAATAGCAACTATTGGCGGAATCGCAACAGCATTGATCAACCCCGTCTGCAGTGCCGTAAGCACATTCGCCAGATGAAGCGGGATAGGGCTAACACCAAAAGACCTAACCAATCTCAGTGCAATCGGATCATTGTCTGGTATCCAGGCTTTTAATTTTCGCAGATCATTTACACTGCGGACAGGCGTACTGGATAAAATGTATGCAAAGCCGGTCTCGGTTAAGCCGAAAGTGATTAAGCCTTTATCAGCCAACCCCTGGATAATTCTGTCATCCAGATTCTGGCGCACATAATCAACTTCTTCATAGTCGCGAAATTCCAGAGGTAAATTATATATCTGCAAGTCAGGATAGAATTTGGTCAGACTTCCGGCAGCCAGTGCCCCACCGTGAAGTTGTCCGATGCGCATTTTTCGTAGTACTGTCTGATCATCGCCCTGCACACCACCCGGATAAATCTTGAACTTGACACGTCCTGCCGTTTTTTGCTCAATTTCCCGGGTGCTCTCCCTGAGTTTCTTCATCCATGAAAGACCATCTGGCGAGATCGTAGCGATCTTGTAAACTTTCGCCTGGGCAGGGACAAAAGCAAAACAGATACTCAGGACTACAACTAACCTGATCAGCTTCATAATCATTATCCTTGAACCCTGTGATTCTACCTATTCAATCTGGCAGTGTATTTAAAATCCAATCTTCGGGACCCGCCAATAGTATCAAAAATAGTCATCGGATTCTTCCAGAAGTGCTCGGGCACGCACCTGTGCAACCATATTAATCAGGGTCATCCCCGGTGCAACCGGATCTGCATCTAAAACTTCACGCAGCAGTCTGTCATGAAGTTCCTTGTTGAACACCAAACGACAATACTGTTCGGCATACACTACCTTGGTCATTAGGTGTCGGCCACGGGAGAGTTCAATTGCGCGCTCAAAATGTGCTCTACCCGCTTCAGGTTTTCCTCCCATTGAGGCGGGTAACAATGTATCCAGTCCTCCCATATAGAGATGAGGTCCACCATTGTCCCAGGTTTCATCCAGACGAATCAGCGTCTCCATGATTAGTCGAACTCTGGGTAATTGCGCTATGGCGTTCCAATCGCTACCGTGCGTCTGAATCCAACCCGTCCAGGCAATACCAACAGAGTAGAGCGCTTCGAGATCCCTTTTCTGTGCCTTTGACATAATTTGCTGAAACTGCTCGAACGATAGCTGCTGCATTTCACAGAAGCTGTGCCGGTGTATACAAAGAGCTCTGAATGCATAGTTAAGAGATTTTTCAGCGAGTAATGCTGCCCTCGATTCATCCTCCACAAATGCTCCTGCAAACGCACCATTGAGAGAGGCTGCGGCTCTCAGGATATTTTCATTATCCGGACTACCTCGCAACAGGCTTTCAATTAACAAGAGATATGCAGGTACGGCTGCCCGCACTGTTTCAGGATCATCGCTATTCAGGATTGTTGCGGTGAGATCATCTGCCATCCGGCTGGTCGCAGCCGACATGAGAGTTGCACAACCACCCAGCAATATCTGCACACACAGCCAACCGGATATCAGGGCACTCTTGATTAATAACGTCAGATTCATGGAATTCCGTGCCTGGATATCTGGATCTTATTAAGGGCAACTATACTCAAGTACGACCTGATTATGTGGGTTACAATTCCGCACGCTTGATTTTAGCGCATCTTGCAGCGTAGCAGTACGAAACCAACAGGAGGCGACAATTAACGCACCTGTGACACTTGCTGCTATCTCAGTCATCTCTGCAGAGCTTCCGCCGGACCCGTCTTTTTCAGCATCAAAATCAACAAAATCAGCAAAATTGGCATCCTTAAAAGAGTCAATTTCTCTCTGTCGCTTCAATCTAATCAGGAAGACCAGGGTAACAATGACGATAATGAATACGGAGAAACCCAGCATGGCCCATTTGCAAAACTGATACGATTCAGCACATGATAGCAGATGCGTTGGATAACTATTGGCGTTGCCAATAGTTAGCGCCTACGATAATAGCGCCATTAGACCCATCCTGGATCCATTCAATATATCAGGAGAAAAATCGTATGAGACTCAAGCATAAAATTGCCATTGTGGTCGGTGCTGGACAGACACCCGGAGACACCATAGGCAATGGCAGAGCTACAGCGATTCTTTTTGCAAAGCATGGAGCCAAAGTACTTGTAGTAGACAAACACCTGGATTCCGCCGAAGAAACCGCTGCAATGATTAAACGCGAAAGCGGTGAATGCCATGTGCTGCAAGCCGATATCAGGTCTGAAACAGACTGCAGAAATATTGCACAAACCTGTACAGCACATTATGGACGCATCGATATTCTGCACAACAATGTTGGCATAGGTGCTGGTGATGGCGGTCCTACCAGTCTAAGCGAAGAGAACTGGGATAGAATATTCGAAGTGAATTTGAAGGGGATGTTTCTGACCTGTAAACATGTATTACCCATCATGAGAGATCAAGGCACCGGCAACATCATTAACATTTCTTCCGTTGCAGCCATTGCATCATCCGGACTGCTTGCTTACAAGGCTTCCAAGGCAGGTGTTATGGCCTACACTCAATCCCTGGCCAACAGTGGTGCAGGCTATGGAATCCGGGCCAATTGTATCCTGCCGGGCTTGATGAATACACCCATGGCTATCGAAGTATACGGTCCCGATGATGCCGAGAAGAAACAACAACGAATCGCTCAACGAGATGCCAGAGTTCCTCTGGGAAGAAAGATGGGTACTGCCTGGGATGTCGCTTATGCCGCGTTATTTCTCGCCTCGGATGAAGCCAAATTTATAACGGGTGTGAATCTGCCCGTCGATGGCGGTCAAAGCATTCAGATCGGTTAAATGCAGAAATGCAGCAGATGAGATCTAGGCCGGATAACGCAGATGGACTGCCTGATTGAGACATATTACCGTGCGTTCGCCACTACTGGCGGCCTTGTATCTATTTATACTGGTGTAGTCAGGATTGAAGAATAGCCTGGGTGCGAATCCGATTACATGGGCGGTCCAGACGTTGATGACACCCCCATGACATACTATCGCAACCTTTTTGCCGGCATTAACGCTAATTATTTTTTCTACAGAATCAATTACGCGACCACAAAAAGCCGCGAAACTCGCCGGATCATCGTAGCCACCTTCCATGAGTGCCTTCCAGCGCGGGTAGTCCACTTGCTTCAACTCTTCAACGGGAATGTAGGTATCCGAATCCACATCATACTCAGCAACACCCGGATCGAGGTTTATAGACTTGTCAGCTCTCTCTGCCAGCGGCTGGGCTGTCTGGTGAGCTCGTCGCATCGGACTGGCATAGATACAGTGAAATTCTTCGTTGCGCAACCAATTCGCCATGCGTGACGCTTGCTGTCTGCCAATGCTGGACAAGGGAGGGTCTGCGGGTGTGCCATCGGTGGTTGCTATTCGCTCAGGCAGACCATGACGTATGAGTACGAGTTCCATATTGCCTTAAAGAACGACGTTCACTGCAAGCAGACTCATCCCGTGTTTGATACCTGGGATCAGTATCCTGCCGCTATCGATACATTGATATCACGATCAGCCTGACGCGCAGCATCCATAACGTGAATCATCGTATTGGTCGTACTTTCGGGATGGGGTTGAATAACCACCGGTGCTTCGGGATTTTCCGCATGCAGTCTTTCGATGTTAGCTCTAACAGCCCTGAAATCAATATCCCTGCCACGAATACGTATTCTGTCACGACTGGTAATCTGTATCACAATACTCTGCTTATCCGCATCTTTTGGAGCCTGAGCCTTATCGGGACTGCTCACATCCAGCCCAATCTCCTTGACAAATGTGGCTGTGACTATAAAGAAGATCAACATAATGAAGACCACGTCAAGCATGGGTGTTAAATCTATTTCTTCTTCCTTTACTCCCGCTGCCATATCTCGAATTCTGCGCACGCCACTAGCCTCTTTCTATTTCTATGTTGTTTGTAAATAGTTAATTACTAATTATTACTGTACAGCCTTTTCGACCATAAACTCAATCGTTGTAGGATACCTTCACAGGCATCAGAAGAAAAGCACCAATTCGGTTTGCTATGATACCGCACGCTGCCAGTTACTTGAATTGTTTTGATACGTGCATCCGAGAATCGGTGCGAAGAGTTGAAATACAGATTTGTTGAAGCCAGCCACACGCCTCCATTGTGTTGAACAGGTAGATGATCCTCTGGTGCCGACGTATCACGACTTTCCGGAGTTCACGACTTTACTGACAGTCGTATAGTGCAACCCAAGGTGATCACCGATCTCGGCAAGGGTATACGCATAATCAATATGCGCTCGATGAATGAGCTCATTACGAAAACTGCGGGGTTGTCCATCGAGATTACTGAAAATCCACTTCAGGCTGCGTCGACGTGTCGCCCGTCTGGGTTTTTTCTTCGCCAGGAGACTATTGTCCAGCAAGGGTTGCATCCTTTTAAGAAACTCGGGATTTCCCAGGAGTACCTGCTGACTCTTTGAAGAAAGAGGCGAGGTGTCGCCAACGCCCTGCTTCACATATTGGCTGTATTTTTTCTGATTGGGTGCGGCAAATTTCCCAAAATTGGACAAAATCCAATCTGTATGTAACCAGTCCGGTGTTTTTATCTGACCAACTGTTGCACGAAAACTGCTCCAACGATATTTATCCGCAGACTTTACTCTGCCCGTTGCAACCGGATTAAGCACAATATAGCGGCAGACTTCGAGCAAGTAAGTCTTTTTCTCCAACAGAATTCCTTTGAAGCGGCCGTGAAACAATGGACCCATCATCTGGTAGGTCCGATTAAAGTATTGGGTATATACTCCGTTCAGTTGTCTCATACCCTTGGATAGATTGGCTTCCGGAGTTTCGACTGCCAGATGATAATGATCATCCATCAGCACGTAGCCATGTATCAGCCAACCGAATCTTGCCGTGACCATTGCCAAAGCGCTGAGGAATATCTTCCTGTCAGCATGACAGGTAAAAACAAGCTGGCCAACATTACCCCTGCTGGTAATGTGGTACACAGCACCGGGAAACTCGATTCTTGCGGGTCTGGACATATCGCTTGTCTTTCGGGGTGGAAAATAGGGAGCCGACCACTCTTCTTATGTTTCTGGTGCTATTGTATTTTGGCGTTTTTAGCAATCCACGGCACAACTATCAGGGTCCATGATGATACATAGGGTGACGCATGCTAACAAGTGTTTATATGCGTTGTCCGTCAATTTTTTATCAGTCGACTACTCAATGGCGTGATTACCTTGACGCATTGTTTTGCTCTCGGTAACGTGCCACTTTGGAGTAGGCATATTTTTCAACCAGGAGATAAAAAATGGCAGTGGATAAATTCCCCATCGAAGCCGGACATATAATGATGTTCGCTCGATCGGTCGGTGATGATAACCAGATCTACTATGACGAGGTTTACGCAAAATCCCAGGGGCAAGCGGGTGTAATTGCACCGCCCACATTTGTGCAGTCAAGCGCTCAGTTTGACGCCGATTACTTCCTCCGACCAAAAATCGGTCAGGAATGGTTTGGTTCGGCAAAGGGACCTACCGGTATCACACAAAAAAGTGAAGGCGGTGGCGGTGGCGG
>JASJXV010000067.1 GCA_030123805.1 Gammaproteobacteria bacterium | reverse complement strand
TCATTGCTGTTTGACATCGGTAACATCTTATAACAACCTGAATTGATATGCATAGCGTAAACCAGCCTGTACCAATCAAGCAGAGCTGGATAGAAGATAGAAGCCAAATAGTTCTATTCCCTATCATTCCAAAATGGTAGCCTAAGACCTGGGTTTATGCTGGGTGAAACAGATATGAGTAGCGAAGTATTTAGACAAGAAGTCAGAGCATTTTTGGAAGAAAATTGCGCACAATCTATGCGCAACAGATCGTTCCACTGGGAAGATGCACATGAGGTATATAACACCGATGACGCCAGGCAGTGGCTGGATGCAATGGCCGCAAAAGGCTGGACAGCCCCATCCTGGCCCAGCGAGTATGGCGGGGGTGGATTAGACCGTGAAGAGCACCAGGTACTGGCTGAGGAATTGGCAAGAATCAAGGCGGTAGCACCCTTAACCGGGATGGGACTGGCGATGATTGGGCCAACGCTACTGGAATTTGGTACGGAAGACCAGAAACAACGCCATATCCCGAAAATTGTCAGCGGTGAAGTAAGCTGGTGTCAGGGTTATAGCGAACCAGGTGCGGGTTCAGATCTTGCCAGTCTGCAAACCAGGGCAGTTCTTGAAGGCGATCATTTTGTCATCAACGGCCAGAAAATCTGGACCTCCGGTGCCCAGTACGCCGACTGGATGTTCGCACTGGTTCGAACAAATCCCGACGTACCCAAGCATGAAGGTATCAGTTTTGTGCTGCTGGATATGCATCAAGAGGGTATAACCATCAAACCCATACAACTGATATCTGGTTCTTCTCCTTTCTGCGAAACATTTTTCGATGATGCCATTGCATTACGTGAAGATCTGGTGGGTGAACTCAATAAGGGCTGGACAGTAGGCAAACGCCTGTTGCAGTTCGAAAGATCAGGCGTTGGCCCTGTATCCAGTTCCGGTGGTGAGAAGAAGAAGGAACAACCCCGCAATGAATTAGCCGAACTGGCCAAACACTATCTTGGGGAATCCGATAATCGAATTTCTGATCATGCTGCCCGGGAAAAAGTTATCAGACACACTATGGATCAGAAGGCTTTCACGCTAACCGCTGAGCGGGTCATCCAGGAAAATCTTTCTGGCAAGACGCCCGGTGCTGCGACGTCTATCTTCAAACTGGTCGGCTCAAATCTGATGCAAGAAAGCAATGAACTGAAGTCGACATTGAGGGGGGTACAGGGCGCTGGATGGGAAGGCAACGATTTCACTGAAAGCGAACTGGAAGCAACCCGTAGCTGGCTGACCACCCGGGCAGTGACCATCTATGGCGGCACTAACGAAGTGCAGATGAATATCATCAGTAAACGAGTCCTGGGCCTGCCCGATTAAACCTGTCTACTTGTCGTAAGCCAGAGTAGGTCAGTAGGTCAGATTAGCCACAGGCGTAATCTGACATACCGCAGGCGTAATCTGACATTCCACAGGCGTAATCTGACGATCCAATGGCGTAATCATACAATCCACTGGAGTAATCGAACTCATCTGACCGGGAGATCTATCCATGCCAGATACACACCAGGCGATCACAGACATAGATCTGCACACCTATTCCAATCTATTTTCATCCTATACGGAATTACGACTGCAGGAGAATAGATCGCAACAAATTGCGCTTCTTAATGGTGAGGTTTTCAGTAATACCAAAAACTCAGGCAAGGGCGTGTCTGCAAGAGTCTATGCACAAGGTGTATGGGGGTTTGCTTCAGAGCCGAAATTAACCAGTGATGCAATTCACAACACCATCGAGGCAGCCACACGCAATGCCAGATTTATGGCTGCACGGGCAGGTCGTGAAGATGCTGCCCTGCCGGTGATCCGGGCCAGTTTGAATAGCGACTTTACGACTGATAAACCGCGTATAAACCAGCAAGAGCTGCTGGCATTCCTGAAGAAGATAGATGCTCACATCACCCGAAGTTATAGCGATCTGACTTCCCGAACAGTCGTACTGCAATGTTTGGATATGGAGAAGAAGTTCTACAATTCAGAAGGCTCATCGGGCCATAATATTACCACAAGAACCCTGATCCGGGTGTCTTTGGCAGCTAACAACAGTGATGGTGAACCTATCGAATTGCGTCATGCTTTTGGTGGACTGGGTCAATTTGAAGATGTGTTCGAGAACCCGGAAGAGCTCTATCCGGAGATCGAAGAACTCTACCAACATCTGTGCAATAAAAAGTCAGCCGTGATAGCCGTGTCCGGCTACCACGATGTGATCTTTGACACGGATCTGGCCGGAATTCTTGCTCATGAAGCAATCGGTCATACCACCGAAGCTGATCTGGTGCGTGCCGGGTCGGTGGCAGGAGACTACCTGGGACAACAGGTAGCGCCGGAAATGGTGACCCTGGTCGATTTTGCCAACACGCTGGCCGGTGAAACCCTACCGGTACCCGTCTATATGGATGATGAGGGTGTGGAGAGCAAAGATACCGTCATTATCGACAAAGGCATCCTGAAACGGTTTATGCACAACAAGGAGACGGCAGAGTATTTCGAGACGGCGCCAACGGGTAACGCCAGGGCATATGAATTTTCTGATGAGCCTCTGGTGAGAATGCGTAACACTGCCATACTTCCCGGTACGGACAAGATTGCAGACATGATCGCTTCAATAGAGGATGGCTATTACCTGATGCGTCCCAGCAACGGGCAGGCAGATACCACCAGTGAATTCATGTTTGGCGTGCAATTGGGTTATGAAATCAAGCATGGGAAACTGTCCCATGCCATTACGGATACGACTATCTCCGGAGTGGCTTTCGATATGCTGAAGGAGATCACTATGATCTCTGATCAGATGACCTGGAGTTGTGCAGGAATGTGTGGCAAGAAACAGCTTATACCGGTTGGACTGGGTGGTCCTGCGATAAAGACTAAAGTCTACATTGGAGGCCAGTAGCATGAGTCGAGAAAAGTTAGCCAGGGCTTGCCTTCACCGCTTGACGAATGCCGGTTTCGATAAAGCCCAGTGTGCAGTGACTGACAGTGAAACTCACGAGCTTAGTGCGGAAGCCGGTTCACTTAATCTGTTACGCACCAACTTTGATACCGAAATCCGGTTGCTGGGTATAGCGGATCATAAGCGAGCGTCGATAAGCATCAACGGTGCTGATGATGCAGCGATAGATGCCGGGATTCAAGATCTTCTCAATCTGGTCAGGGGTTCGGAACCGGATGAAGCCTATGATATTGCGCCAGGGCAAGCGCCAGAAAGTTTCTCTTGCGGACCTTCGGAGCCCGATTACGATAGCATGTATGATCGGATCGACGAGATTCTGGAGTATACCCGAGCTACTTATCCTGTGATCAATATGAGAAGTGCAGGAGCCACCTTCAATCGGTCACAAACAAGGTTTCTAAATTCCAACGGTGTCGATTTCGAATCCGATATGTCGCGCTATGATGTCGGCATAGGTTTCGCGTCTAAAGAGGGTGCCGCTACCTCTTCGATGATGGGTACAGGATATTCTGCATTTGATTTGAATGAGCAGGTTAAAGACTGTGCATATATTGATGAGCTTTTCCGCCAGTCCACAGAACAGATCAAAACCAAACCCGTGCCTGCCAAATTCCTGGGCGAGATGATCATAACGCCCCACTGTCTGCACAGTTTTATCGGATTCCTGCTGGGCAAAATTGTTGACTATGATTTGATCAGTGGTACCTCAATATATAAGGATAAACTGAACCAACAGGTGGCCAGCGAGAAACTGTCAATCCATTCTCGCCCGGTGAGTGCCAATACCGTGGGAGGGTACTTTGTAACGAGCGATGGGTTTAAGGCAGAAGACGTCACTATATTAGATGCCGGTGTGCTCAAATCCTACCAGTTGAGTCTATATGGCGCCAACAAGACAGGTCTGTCGCGAGCTGTCAATTCCGGCGGATGCTATTTCGTGGACCCTGGAGATACTTCTTTAGACGAGATAATAAAGGGGACGAAGCAGGGCGTTCTGATCGGTCGTTTTTCCGGCGGCAGACCCAATGACCGTGGTGACTTTTCAGGTGTGGCCAAAAACAGTTATTACGTGGAAGACGGAAAAATACAGTATCCCATCAGTGAAACCATGGTGAGTGGTAATCTCATCGATCTGCTAGCAAATGTTGAAGCAGTATCCAGTGAATTAATTCATTTTGGTCGTTCAGCATCACCCTGGGTGAAGGTGTCGGGGATTACCGTATCCTGATCAGGATTGCGGCGCATTTCTCACCGCTTATATCCCATCATCGCGGGTAGATGGTCTGCTGATAAGAAATAATGCCACCAGTACAATACAGGTGGCATGGATTGTTGCCAGTATCAGGTTCTGTGTAAACGCATAAACAATCGGTGCACTCAAGCTCATCGTGACAATCGCGAATATTTTGATCCGGTTATCAATCGCACCGTGTTCGAACCAATCCCGGATGGTCTCGCCATAACGCGGATGGTGATACAACCACTTCTTCAGCCGCGGGGAACTGCGACTGAACGCCCAAACAGCCACCAGTAGGAATGGAGTAGTGGGCATCACGGGAAGAAAGGCACCGATAATCCCGAGAGCGGTGCAAACCCAGCCTACTGATAGGTAAATTAGCCTGATTTGTGTCTTTAGCATGGGAACAATAGTAACAAAATAATCTTCATAAGACGAAATCTAATTCGATTGCAACTTAATGTGGCATATTATCAGTGCGTGTTACCCGTCCCAGATAACCACCATGATGACGCTTGCCCCAATCTTCCTTTGTGAAGCCTCTTGATTCCATGAGAGACATGGCAATCGCATCACCGATCGCCAGCATCACGGCACTGCTGGATGTCGGGGTTAGATTCAATGGACAGGCTTCCCCGGTATCTCCCATATCAAGGATCAGTTCACACTGGTCTCTCAGAGCGGAATCAGGATGTGATGTGACACCGATCAGGTGCACAACACCAAGGTGTCTTGCAAATTCCAGAATCTCCAGTACTTCCCTTGACTTGCCGCTGGTGGAAAATGCGATCATCACGTCTTTATCGCTGACTATGCCCAGATCGCCGTGGGCCGCTTCGGCGGCATGCAGAAATACGGCAGGTGTTCCGGTAGAGCATAGAGTGGCCGCAAATTTGTTGCCAATGTGGCCTGCTTTACCGATACCTGTAACCAGCACTTTTCCCTGACAATTTTGAATTATATGGACAGCATGTTCAAAGTCATCCGTAATATTGACGGCTTGAATAGCGGCAGCCTCGGCGTCAAGTACGGCCCGCATGCGTTCTTTGATATTCATATATGGCTATTTCCAAAAGAATGTTGGATATAATGAAAGCGGAAAAATCTTCCTATATCGTTGAACTCTCTGACATTTTCAGGTTGGTCGAATGAGATAGCCAGTGCGATCAGAGCTCCAAATAGCGGAAGAGTCCATACTCGCCCAATTTAAGCAATCTTTTCATTGAATATGCGTCGATCATCATTAAGCACATGGCGCGTAACGAACATATTTAACGCAACAACAACCGCTATCAGCATAACCATGTTCACTATCCATCTCCTGTTATATTTCTTGATAGTCAGATTCTACGGCTATTACGAGATAAAGGGGACGGCAGTGCCTCCGTCCCCTTTAATCTCAGGATTATACAACAACTGCTCGGAAGTAGCCTCCTCGAATTTGGTTTTCGGGCAAGACTAGATAAAGCTGTCAGTTTATGCCACTCTCAATCGATTGCTAAAACAGGATTGAATTTCTTCATATTTGCATCTTATCAGGTTGGCGACCATGGCTAAAAGTGAAACAGTTGAAACGTCGTTGAATGAAAAAATTAAAGAATTCCTTCTGGATGAAGGCGCGATCAAGGTAGGATTTGCAACGAAAGAGAGTGTTGCCGGGGGGCCACCGAGTACAGATTTTGATTACCTGTTTAAAAGTGCCGGTATTGATGCAGAAGCAAACTCTGCTATCAGTTTTGCCTTACCATTGGATAAGGAAGCAATAAGGCTTTTCATAGCCAAGAAAGATCGTGAAGCACATCAGGAAGACAATCGTCGAACACTCGCAAAATCGGTGTATCTTTCACATAAGCTTGCCAGCATTTTGCAGGCGGAAGGTTATGCGGCGATTGGTTCCGCCGCGAATTTGAAATACAGGGAGGAAATACATCAGTGGAATCGATTCCTTCCGCCGGATATCAGTCACCGTTACATTGCGGTTGCAGCCGGTGTCGGATCATTTGGATGGTCCGGAAATGTCGGTATTAACGGTTATGGTGCTGCTATAATTCTCGGTACAACGGTCACTTCAGCCAGGCTTGAACCCACAGCGCCATTACCGGATCATGAGAGCTTTTGCGAGTGGAAAAAGAGTGATGGTCAAGTTAAGTGTAAGATTTGCGCTGATTCATGCATTGCAGAGATGTTTGAGAAAAACGATGCTGAGTATGTGAGTATCGGAGCAAGAACCTATTCATATGCAAAAAGGAGAAATACCCGGCGTTGTGAGTTTGGATGCGGGGGATTTACCGGTTTGCACCCCTCAGGGAAATGGTCTACCTGGTCGCCAGCGAGATTTAAGCTGCCTGATGACCCAAAGAAGCTGAATAAAGAATACATACGAGCGATTAGGCAACATATAGAAAGACCACCCATGCCAAACGCAGCAGAAGTTCCGAACGTGGCTGGACTAAAGCTGGCCACGACATGCGGCATGTGCCAACTGGTTTGTTTTGGTGATAAAAAGGAGAATGCAAAAAACTATAAGTTGCTTACAAAATCCGGTTGCGCAGTCCAGGAGCCAGATGGAACAATAGTTATATTGTCGCCAGAAGAAGCTGAGAAAAAACTGCAACAGATGCCTGAAGAGCACACTGCACTTTATTCCTAAGGGTATATTCCTGGACACCATGTATTAACTTGCCCCGCAAAAAGCGGTAACGCACCTTGTCTTGCTGTATTAGTCCAGAATTGATCCAGAAAAAAACCTTCTGGAACAATTGCTTGCAAACTATCAGGAGGCTGTCCGAGGATGGCCTCCTGGCTAAAGTTCAATGCGTCGAATGACCTGTATCAACAGCTTGATCTAATGCGAAATATTGTAGTTGATGTCTTTAATGGGTTCTTTTGGAGATGCCTTATTATTTCAAGTCCACAGGTTTATGCTGCTGACTGATTTGCTCAGTTTCCAAATACACGCAGCGATTCCAGAGTGCAGGTGGATCCCGCGAGTTGCTGCCGTAATTTGCACCTGGCTCTGTACAGCCGAGTGGCGGTAGTATTGCATGGTAGATTGAATCGTTTCGCGATATCTTTCAAGCTAAAGCCTCCGAGTACCTGTAGTATCAGAGGTTCCCGGTACTTGGGCGGCAATTCTTTTAGGGCGATTCGCAGTGCAATCGTTTCAGGTCGGGTATCCATGTCAGTGTGCTGATCTGCCAACTCACCCACTTCTACATCGCTGTACTCTAAGCGCTTCCTTGCATATTTCCGGGCGTTTTCTCTACGCAGGATTGTTGTAAGCCAGCTTTTGGCGGCAGCATCATCCTGCAGAGAATCAAGAAATCGCCATGCTCGCAGATAGGTCTCCTGCACCAGATCTTCTGCTTCTTGCCGGTTCCCCGATAACCAGTAGGCGTAGCGGAATAGCCAGTCGCTGTGTGCGGTAACCAATTTCTCATAGCGTCGAGTTTTATCCAGGTCGTTTTTATGACTTTGACGTTTCATTAATATTCTCCGATCCAGTTATCGCGTTATCTGCATTAATGACGATTTGACTGGCGGATTGTTACACTGCGACTACTGAATTTGGTTCAACAATGCCGACGATACGATGAGAATAGCTGTAATAAGGCAGGGGTTTGATGGGCCTAAAAAACAAAATAGGGTGGATATCACAGCGCTAACTGATATATCAACACACTGAATAACCCGGATACGGGTGCAGTGATCACCCAGGCAAATATCATGGACCTGACCACGTCACGATTCAGACCAACCCCATTGGTTAAGCCAATACCCATGATTGAAGATGCTGCCACGTGTGTGGTGGACACCGGCATTCCCAATCGACTGGCGCCCAGCACCAGGATGGTGGCAATGAGGTTGGCAGAAAAGCCCTGAGCATTTGTCATCCTGGTAACGTTAAAACCCAGTACCTCGGTGACACGATTACCGATCATGAATCCTCCTGCACCCATTGCCATAGCCGCTATCACATAATTCCACTGTGAAGGGATTGACTCCCCCAGCAGCAACAACGGCAGCACAGTAGCAATTAATTTGGGGGTGTCATGCAAGCCGCGGGAAAAAGACAGTAGTCCGCTGGTCATCCAGTGCAGTTGATCTACTGACAGCACGAATCCAGGTGACACACTGGCAGATTCATCCTCCGCATCGCATAACAGACACTGATCGGTGTCACGGAATTGGCTTCCGGTCACATTGGCCGGAAGGAGCCTGGGTTTAGCTGGCAGACGTACCCTGGTTTTCGAGATCGTGACAGCGACTCTATCCAACATCGGGGCAAAGATGTACGCCAGCATCACAGCCACTAGAGGACTCACCAGTAACGGCAAGATGATTTTATTGAACGTAGTATGCCAGGCGATACCGTCCATCCCAGCCGTCACCAGTCCAATACCCACTAATCCTCCCACGATCGCGTGGGTTGTGGAGACCGGCCATTTACGCCAGGTAGCCAGCATGATCCATAGGGATGGAGCCAGGGCGATTGCTATCGACCGGGGCAAATCCAGTGCCCCTTGATCAGTGTAAATGCTCTGCAAGAGAGTCTTGATAATTGCCGCACCCCAGAACAAACCGGCCAGGGCTCCTGCGCTTGTCCAGACAGTCCCCCAAAGAATAGCTTTCTGAATTGATGTAATTCGAGTGCCGGCCAGAGTGGCGACTGTCTTGGAGATGTCGTTGCTGCCGTTAGCAAAGGCCAGTAAGAAGAGAAGTCCCGTCGCAAATAATACCAATACCATGATCTCCCGACACTCATCAGAATAATTTAACCCGGCTGTTGATGATCTTGATACAGCGCGGGCAATGATATAGGTGAGACCACAATCATAAGCACGATCTTTCAGGCGGACGATAATTTCCCGAAAACACAGCAGCTTTTCATCAGCATTGTGATTTATGCAGTTTCAATAAGCAAAACAGTACTTTCCGGTGGGCCGCATCCGGTGGGCCGCATCCGGTGGGCCGCATCCGGTGGGCCGCATCCGGACAAGAACTAGATGGAGGTGCGGATATTACCCAGACGTTGCGTCAGCAAAGCATTTTCGCGGTAGTCGATGGGAATCACAACCAGGCTTGGTCCATCTTCCTGAAAAGCGTTTTCGAGTGTATCCGCCAAATCACGACTGTTGTCCACGCGATGACCATTCCAGCCAAAGGCTGCAGCCAGTTGCATCCAGTCGGGATTGCCAAACGCCAAATCAGTGTGGTGACCAAACTCGTTATCCTGCTTCCAGGCGATGAGACCATAGGCATGATCTTCCCAGACCATCACCACAACGTTTGCATCAAGTCGCCGTGCTGTTTCCATTTCCTGCATGTTCATCAGAAAACCGGCATCGCCACAGATGGCCAGTACCCGCCGGTGCGGATAAACCAGATACGCTGCGATCGCCCCGGGCAGGGCAAAACCCATTGCACAAAAACCATTGGGAATCAAGCAAGTATTGGGCTCATGGCAGTGATAATATCGCGCAATCCACATTTTGTGAGCGCCAACATCCGACAGTAAAATGTCGTCCCGCCCCAACACTTGTCGAGCATCCCACAGGGCTTTTTGCGGGCGGATGGTACCTTCGGTATCATCGTCCTTGTAGGTGGCAAAGTCTTCGCGCATCTTTTGCCGCAATTGGACCTGTTGTCGGGTATCAAATTGCAAGCCACCGGCTGCAGTCACGCGCTCGTTGAGCGCCCAGAGCGCGTGCGCGATATCGCCGATGATTTCCAGTCGAGGAGCAAAATTCGCGTCAATTTCAGCGGGTGTAAAGTCAATGTGGATGATGTCTTTATCAGAATCAGGATTCCACAGATTTGGATGGTACTCCACCATATCGTAACCAATGGTGATGACCAGATCGGCATCCTCAATAATCAGCGCTGGATAATCTTCCCCCTGCAGACCAATGGTAAATAAACTGTGGTCCGCGTCCATATCCACACAGCCCTTGGCCATAAAAGTGCTGATCACACCGATGCCCGTTTTTTCACAGAGCATCCGAAGCTGTTTGCTGGCCCGTTTTCGAATGCAGCCGTTACCAGCAATGATAACGGGTCGCCTGGCGTTCTTGATCAGTTCAAATGCCTGGTCAGAAATTTTGTCATCCGCCCCGGGACGTCGGAACCGTCGCACTTCAAGCGGTGCTTTGTCGCTGCTCAATTTGGCAATGTCTTCAGGAAGTTCGATGAGACAGGCACCGGGTTTTTCGGTACGGGCCAGCCGCACGGCTTTACGTACGATTTCGGGAATATTATCCGGGTGATAAACGGTTTGTGCCCATTTGGTCACCGGGGTAAACATATCCACCACATTCATGATCTGGTGGGATTCCTTATGCAGCCTTGTTGAGGCGCCTTGCCCCGTTAGCACCAGCATTGGAGCATGGTCCATGTTGGCATCTGCTACACCGGTAATGAGATTGGTCGCTCCCGGTCCAAGGGTGCCCAAACAGCCAGCAGGATTACCGGTCAGGCGACCATAGATTTCGGCCATAAAAGCGGCGCCCTGTTCGTGGCGGGTAAGGATAAATTTGATTTTTGCTGATTTTTCCAACGACATCATGAAATCCGCGTTTTCCTCACCCGGCACACCGAAGATGTACTCAATACCTTCGTTTTCCAAACATTTAACAAACAGATCGGATGCTTTCATCAACTTGCTCCTGCTATGGCCATTGCATGGTATTTGCCGGGTATCCGCTACTTTAGACCCTGCAAACACAGTAATCATCACAACAATAGGCAGTAATTGGATTTCATGCAATCGCTATCAGGCTACAGATAAGTGTCACCGCTAGTGTCCGCCGGATTATTGCGGCTGATTGTCATGAAAAGAATATTTTGGAACCGCTGATTAATTGTTTGAACTAAATGTAACAAATTGGCACCTGACTCTATCTATATCTATAGATGCTCCCCAGGCCCGCAGAGAAGCTTACGTATGTAATGGTCAGGCCTCTCATCATCACACTGATTATTTGGATTCTTTCGACTGGCTTCAGTTTCGCAAACGTTGTTGCGCTAGATATGGAGCCGTTCGTTGAGACGATCACAACATTAAGGAAAGACCTGGAAGCCGAGAATTATCAGGATGCTTTGGTCTCAGCCAATCTGATAATCAGATTGTTGGAGAAGCGAGATGAAACTGATTCATCTGGATATGTATCAGCTCTGTTGAATATGGCAGTCAATCAGAAAAGATCAGGATCCACAGCAGATTCGGAACGCAGTTTTTTAAAGGTCATCGGAATTATCGAACAATCCGACAGAGGGTATTCTACACGACTGATTAATATTTTAGGTAATCTGGCGAGTCTATATTACCAGACAAATCGGTATACGGAAGCACTTGAAACGTTGCGAAGAGCGCAACAGCAAGTCAATTCTTGATTACTAGATGGACCTTGACTATTCAGTGGACCCTGCGGGCAAAGTTACCGAGCTGAATGCAGTCGATAGCAATACACCAAATCGACTGGAGAAATACATTAAAAATAGGCTGATTGCTACTCGCTTCAAGCCTCGTCTTGAAGATGGAAAACCAGTCTTCACGGAACATCTGAAGATGCATCAGACGTTGGCGTCAAACAGTGATTCAAACAAATACCAGCGGGATAAGCTGCCTTACAGCAAATCTGCTGTTCTGGAAGGCTGCTACCAACTGGCGGCATTGCAATCATGAAGAATTTTTGCCTCGATTGATGCACACTGGAACAAGAAATCGATAAAAAATCGGATCGCAAATGCAGATTCAAAAGCTGAGAAATTCTTTTTGCCTGTTGCTCATCGTTATGCTGAGTGCATGTATGTCTGTTTCCGTGAAACCCGATCTTAAAAGGCTTTACAGCATGAGTGCCGACTCTCCCGAACAGCCTCCGGTGGTGTTCATACACGGTGCATTCGGGTCCAGGTTGCGTGACACGATAACCAAAGAGGAGGTGTGGCCGGGATCCCTGCTCAATGTTCTGTTTGGCAAACAACGGCGTCTTGCCATTGAAATCAACCAGGAAACCCTTGCCCCTCAGCCCGATATTCTCGAGCCCTATGCTTTGTTCGACGAGTTTGGCGGCAAGGACTATTATAAGCCGATAATTGATACCCTGACTGGTCCAGGGGGATATATTCACACCGAGTTGGGTACACCACCAGAAGATATCTCAAGACGTTTGTATGTGTTCCTCTATGATTGGCGGTTGGATATCGTTACCAACGCCGCGAGGTTGGCGCATTATATAGACCAGATCCGGAACGACTTTGGCGACCAACAACTCAAGGTAGATATTGTCGCGCATAGTATGGGTGCATTGATCGCCCGTTACTTCATTCGATTCGGCAAACTTGATGTTCTCGATTCGGATGTAGATGTCGTACCAGGATATGGAGTTGATATCATACGCAGAGTAGTCATGCTGGGGCCGCCAAATTCCGGTTCCATAGCCGGGTTGCAGAATTTTATGATGGGGTACAGATTAGGCTTGCGGAAAATTTCACCTGATATTTTTGCAACCATGCCAAGCGCATATCAACTGCTCCCGCATCCTGACCGGGATTGGATGATAGATGTCTATGGACAAAGGTTCGATCGTTCCCTCTATGATGCAAGTGCCTGGAAAAAATTCGGCTGGGGTATTTACAGCAAGGACATCCGCCAGAAGATCGCCAGTGATTTTAAGAGTGAATTGGAAGCCGAACAATTTCTGAGGACCCTGGAATCCTTTTTCGAAAAATATCTGCTCAGAGCGAAGAGATTTCATCGCGCGTTAAGTCTGCGCTTTGACACCACCAAAGTACAATATATCGTATTGGGAGGCGACTGTGAACTAACCCCGGCACGCTGTCTGGTCGAAGAAGTTAACGGTAAGCTAGTGATCAGGCTCCACCCGGCTCAAGTGGTTAACCGGCAACCCGGTGTAGACTATGAAAGATTGATGTTGGAACCAGGCGATGGCAGTGTTACCAAGTTGTCTGCCCTGGCCCGTAGCAGTCTGGGCCTTACAGGTTTGCATCAACAAAAAGGTGATTTTCCTCTTGCCTATTCAATATTTCTGTGTGAAAAACACGCCGATCTTCCCAGTAATTTGAGTTTCCAGGACAACCTCTTAAACATCCTGTTAGTGCAAAAAACTACCGCTGACAGACTCGCGGAAGAGGCGCGTTAACTGCAGAACGACATCCAGGCATCACCACACTTGAGATAACTGGCGGCACTACCAGCATATTTAGTAAGCGAAGAAAAACTTCACCACCAACCTCTAGCCCGCAACTTTCATGAAGGCAATGGAATTTCTGGAAATTGTGGCGTTGTACAAACATCGTGAATGAATGAGCCGTAGCTGTGGCTTGCGCAATTTTGTTCAAGCTTCGCAGCCATAATTCCGGGACGCCGGACCGTCAGCAAACCATTCAGGTACAAAATGTATTTTTCAAAGCACCCTGAATGATGGACTAACCTGTTCAAATAGCCTGGATTGGCAATCATTTTGGACCGCCTTCGTGAAATATGCGGGCTAGTGACAGCGAGAAATGTCGGAAGGCGGGTGCTGTAGTCACCGCTAACATGATAGCTACAACAATATGGAAAGTTAAATTACGCTGGCCTTCTTCTTCGGCTATACAAAAACCTTCCGGTACATGTGAATGTCATTTCAGGTTTTTTGCGAGAAAGTTCATGATAATTCGATAGGTCTCAATGCGATCATCCTGGCCCCAAAAACTATCGGATTCCCCCTTGTTCAAGTGCCATTGGGGTTCTCTGCCGACTCGTGCCAGGGCCGCACGCAATCTTTTTGACTGATCAACCGAAATCAATGGGTGATGACTGTCATGCAGCAGTAATACATCTGCTGTGATTTTTTCAGCCCGATTCACAGGTGAAAAATCGTGTAAATCTTGCGGGGCAGTTTTGAGTAGAGATGTTAGATAAGCAGTCTCTGCGGGTAGTTTCATCCTCTCGATTCTATCCAGTATTTTTGGAAGGTCATAGATGCCGGAGTAACCAACGGCACATTTAAACAATTCCGGTGCTGCAGCAACTGCACTCATCGCACTATATCCTCCGATGCCGGTACCGAGTGTGCAAATATTGTCCGCGTCCACTATACCCTGCTGGATACTCCATCTTACGCCATCCAGGATGTCCTGCAGGACATCACTACCCAGATGTCCATAGCCTGCTTTCCGATACTCGGAACCGAAACCGCGACTACCCCGTGAATTGATATAAAGAACAGCATAACCTTGTTGGGCAAGATACTGCACTATCGGGTCAAAACCCCAATCGGCGCATTCACCTCTAATTCCAAGCGAGGCAACAACTACCAGAGAAAATGGTCTCTTACCCTTCAGTGGTATCGTCAGGTATCCCGGAATCAATAATCCATCCGGTGACTTAAGATGAAACGCATTCATCGGGGCAAGATCTTTACGATTGATCTCTTCACGAATCCGATACAACGGGACCAGTTTCTTCGTCTTGCCATCGAACAGATAATAATCGCCCGGATTACGATCTGCTGAAACTTTGACTACAAACTTGCTATTGTCTCTGGCTTTACTGACAACCTGAACTATCTGCCCGGAAAACGACGCATCAAGAAATTGATGCATTTTGACCCCTGCATCCGAGTCATCAAAGTAATGATTCTGCGGATAGTCTCCGCGCAAAGTGACACCGATAATCTTGTCCCGAGTCGCATTCCAGATTATATCTTCAGATCGAAGATCGAATTTCGGGTGTCTGTACATGACATTGAGTTCGCCAGAGTCGGGGTCAAATTGAGCAATGCCTGTGGTGTTACCTCCCATGTCTGTTAAGAGGAAGATAGTCTTGTTGTTTGCATCAAAGCCAAGGAAGGCAAATCCATCATCGTTGCCAGTAATCACCTGTTTGCCTAGATTTATCCAGTCCGTATTTGCTTCACGTCTGTAAAAAAGAGTTTTGCTGGTTCCGGAATAGCCTGTAGCCAATCTGATGCTTCCCGAGTGATCAGCGTGTAGGTCACCATTGGGTAACGGACTTCCCACCACATGTCTCGGTCCTCTGGGTAGATGGCTTTCTATCTCGCTCCTGATCCTTCTCGCATAGACATCCTGTAAAAAAGCCTCGGGTGCACTATTGGCAGCCAGTACGCCTTTGTCCAGGGTTTTACGTTGAACTACTATCTGCTTCTTATCATCTGGGAGGACATCAATGACATCAAATTGATGCGTATCTCCCAGTTCGGCTCCAAAAACCACTCGTTTCTTTTTGCCGTCCGCATTCAGGGCATAAAATGATCCAGTCCGATAAATATCATATTCTCCTACAATATTAACTCTTCCGGTGAATCGAATATTTGTCTGAATCAAGAGTCGATTCTTGTTAGTCCACCAGGCTTGCTTTATAAGCTCGCCAGCATCGCCAATTTGATATTTTCCGAGAGCCTTCATGCCCTCGGTAGCAAGTACTGAGATGTGTTCCCGATCCCTTATTGCCAAATACTTGCCGTCCGGAGACAGTATGAGCTGGTTATATTTCTGGTCAGAGAAATAGGCCTCTATATCTGCCCCGAGTACCTGTGAACAGCCCAGAAATACAAATACTAATCCGAACCAAAACAGATTGATCATCGTGTATTCCTCTTCATTTCCTATAGCCATACATGTTATAGGGTTTAAACGCACTCTGGAATGAAAATAGAAAACTGATCCAGATTATGCTTGACCGCTGCGGAATTTCACGGCAGCAAAAGGAACTGGCTAGCCATCTTCTAATTGATTCTTCGTGGGGTAATTACCGGATAGGACTTTGAATTTGTGCAGGTTATGTATCGAGATAATCTCTTGTTATGGGCACAACATCATTGTGTTTTATCAGTTGAAACTGGAATACGGGAAACTCTGTCTATCGAAACGCCACCTCAGCCATGGTGACGTAAAACTCCCAGCCACGTGCAGATTTTTCACCGGCTAGTGCAACGAACTTTTGCCGTGACAACACAAATCGCTGTCTCCATGCGGCAAGTGTCGATTCTATGCTGAGTCAGTAAAGATGCGGATAGGGTGTTTTTAAGCCTTCTTGCGCAGCAGTAAGGGTTTTGACACCTACAAGACTGGATTTACCCAGATCTATAATTTGTTTGTAACTGGAAATTGCTTCCAGTCGATGGTTCTGAAGATCCTGTAACTGTGCCCTGGTCAGCAAGCGCCAGGGAATGGTCCATTGGGGGACTATCTCCCTGGTTTGTTCGAAATACGCATCGACATCTTCAAATAAGTACTGGGCTGTTTCCGTATTGTTGAGTCCCACGTACGCCCTGGTTGCCCAGAGTTTCGCAAGCGTGCAATCAAGTTCACTTAACTGGTGCTGTCTTGCGATATTGAGGAACGCGTTGGCAGCCTGAATCGTCTCCTGGAATCGCTCCATCTCCATAAGTAACGCCATCAGGCGCAGTTGAAAACGGCCGTTTTGAGGATAGCTTCGAACGAGTTGGCCAAGCAGTAGAGCGGCCTTATCCCGGTCCGCTCGCTCGCCGTCTATTAACAGATCGCTATAGATGAATTTGGCAACATCTTTGAAGTACTGTCCCTTTCGAGTGACTGCTTCGAGATAGGGCAGGCTTTTCTCGGAGTTTCCAGTGGGGATGAACCACAACAGATGGCTTAATGCCTTGACGAATGGCGGCAGGTTGTCGGCGTAATAGTATGCAAGTCCAAGGTGCATCTTTGCGTCCACAAGCTGTGGTTCCAGTACCAATGTTTGTTCGAGGCGTTTGATTGTCAGGGCGCCGTTTTTTCCTGCCTGGTAATGGTTTCCCCTGATAGCGTGCAGAAAAGTGAGCGCGAAATGCGCTTGCCCGCAATAGTAGTAACTCTGGAAATTCTCAGGGTGCGCTGCCATGCCTCTTGAGCATATACGCAGAGCTTGTTCTGCATCGTTCAGCAAAGCTTCATCATAGATCTTTTGACTGGGGTCCCAGGAGATGCGGGTGACCAGGGTGTTGAGATTAAATACATAACCAATCGCGTCAGTTGGAAATGCAGTAAAAAGCTGGTCACGAACGCGATCTGCACCCTCGTAGTCGCGTTGCAGTCGAAGCAATGTACCCTGTTGCATCATGCTCGATAGCAAATCCTGACTGCCATAGGCTGAAAGAGGTGAATAGATCACCATCAGCATGATGAGCTTTTTTAACATATCAATGTTTGCCCCAGGTGTTAACTCTGCCAACAGATAAGACCGGGAAACATAACGAAACATTGCAGCTTCAAAGAGCAAAACAAACCGGTGATCTGTCCCTTAGTACTTGGCATAGATTCACATTATATGCTAAAAAAACCGGGGGTCAGGTCTTACATTTGACATAATCTGCTTTGATGTCAAATG
>JASJXV010000181.1 GCA_030123805.1 Gammaproteobacteria bacterium | reverse complement strand
GTTTTATCAAGAGCCTGGATGATAAGGTCACGGACTATGTTCCACTGCTTAAGGGAACAAGTTACTCAGATGTCACTGTACGCAATGTTTTGCAGATGGCTTCCGGCACCGAGTGGAATGAAGACTACGATGATCCTGAATCGGACGTGAACACCATGCCCGCGGGAGTTTTGAATCTGCTTCAGGTCCTGGGGAGTAAGCCTAACGTTGCAGAGCCGGGCGATAAATTCAATTACAATACTGCGGAAACAAATCTCGCGGGAATCATCGTCCGTGCGGCTATCGGCAACAATCTTGCGACCTATCTTAGTCACAAGATATGGGTGCCTTTCGGTATGGAATCAGACGCCGTCTGGCTGTTACACGGCCCCGGACAGGGCGAATTGGGTGGCTGCTGTATCAATGCCACGCTACGGGACTATGGCCGACTCGGTCTCTTCGCCATGCAGCAAGGCGTTCTTGCAGATGGTACACGTATATTGCCTGACGGCTGGATGAAGGAATCTACCACACCGTCGAAGGGCACTGACTTCTATGGGTATCTTTGGTGGTTAGGCAAGGATGCCTATGCAGCGCGGGGCATATTTGGTCAGCTCATCTATGTCAATCCCGATCAGAATCTGGTCATTGCGACCCATAGCGCCTGGGACAAGGCAGGATCCAGGGCCTATTATACCCATCGCGGCGCATTCATAAACGCGGTGGTCACCTACCTGGAAAATCACTAAATGGGAGAGGGGTCCCTCCTCCATAGACCGACCGTCTGACCACCATCGAGCGCCAGAGCATGCCCTACGCAGAAGGACGAGGCATCGGAGGCAAGCCAGAGCACGGCTTCGGCGATCTCTTCCATCCGTCCGATTCGACCTAGTGGGATGGTCGACCTCATTTCCGCATTGGCATTCGGGTCAGCCGCCAGCATCGCGTCCATTGCCTCGATCTGCGTGAAGGCCGGACAGACCACGTTGATCCTGATCCCGGAGGGCGCATACTGCAGCGCTGCCGATTTGGTTAGGCCAATGACGCCGTGCTTGCTCGCAGAGTAGATGGGGCTGTCGGACCAGCCTGCCAGACCTGCCGAGGAGGCCATGTTGATGATCGAACCACCACCTTGTTCGAGCATGTGGGGAAGCTCGGACTTCATGCAGAGCCAGGTGCCCTTGAGGTTGATATCGATCAGCGCGTCCCATTGATGCTCGGGAACCTCATGGACGAGTCCCTCGGGGTCGAACACACCGGCGTTGTTGAAAGCCACGTCGAGTCGGCCATAGGTGCTGATGGCAGTGTCTACCATCGCCTCCACCTGGGCAGGAGAAGACACATCGGTCGGCACCGCGACTGCCCGGCCGCCAGCATCACGGATGGCGCACGCCGTCGCTTCCGTCTCGACCTCACGGCGGGCCGCCACGACCACCGCTGCGCCTTCTCTTGCGAACACCAGTGCAGTTGCCTTTCCCAGGCCTGAGCTGGCGCCAGTGACCAGTGCGATCTTTCCTTCTAAGCGTCCGGACATATCGAGATCTTCCTTTGTTGTAATTTCGGGGGGATAATAGCAAGCAGTGAACAAAGTATACGTTATAGGAATAGGTTTTAAACCACTCGAGAAAAAGACCAGCCATCTGGTTCTGAATTCGGATGTTGTGCTGACAAATGACAGCCTTCTCCGTGTGTTTAAGAATTATCCCGAATATAAGCGTGTGCAAGACAGGATCCTCGTGCATGGCAGTGTTTATGAAACTGTTGATTACATCAGAGAGAATTATCGGCACAAGAAGTTGTCGCTGTTGGCTGCCGGTGATCCCATGTTTTTCGGCATCGGACGACTGATTGTCGAAAAAGTCGGGCCGCATGCCGTTGAAATTTATCCTGACCTCTCAAGCGTGCAGGTAGCATTCTCGAGAATAAGAGAGACATCAAGTAACGCGCTGGTACTAAGCCTTCATGGCGGTCCTGACCCTGAGAAGCGGAGAAAACTTGAGTACGACATAACAGAATTGCCGCCTCTGCTGGAGAAACATAATAAAATTGCCATTCTCACTGATAAGGTCAACAGACCTGAGAAGATAGCAGAAGTATTATTAGCGGGGTCAAAGGATAGCATTGCGAGAAGACCGATGGGATCCTCAAAGCAATCTCGAACTGCAGAGGCTGCTTCGTCCTCAACCCGTCGTGACAATATCAGAATGTACGTATGCGAAAAGCTTGGATTTGCAGATGAAAGAGTAACCGAAGGAACGCCTGAAGAAATTTCACAGATGTCCTTTGCGCATCCCAATGTAGTAATAATCAAAAGCACGAAAGTACACGATCAAAATAGCCAGGAATAATCCACAAGCCTACAGTCACCCGTGTGCTAATTCCGGACGTTTAATCGATCTATGCTCACACCCTCGATTGTGAGATAACAATCATTTTTGATACAAGTCAACGTTTTTGATGAGCTATCAGGCTAAAAGAGGCCAAGCAAAGGCTTTTATGATTTTGCTTGGGAATTTGAAAGTTCCGCCAGGGTACCTGGCTTTTGTGGGTGAGATCCAAGTTGATCCGGGAAACTATTAAAAGGAGACTGCTGGTATGAAACGGTCACAAATGGAGTACGTTGCAGGAGGAGGCCTGATTGATCGCAGATCATTACTGGTTGGCGGTATTGCCTTTTTGGCAGCAAGTTCAATCAAGCCTGTCGCTGCATCAGTAAATGAAGGCGTCAAGAGAATCGGTGATGATTTCCCCGTTTGGTCCAGGACGCTTGGAAGACAGGGTACAACTTATGGCCAACCCTCCATACATGAGAAACACCTGAAGCTCAAACTCCAACTACCGTCAGCTCCCGAAAATTCTGGAACCACCGGCTGGCTCACACCGCTGGAAAAATTGCATGGAATTATTACTCCTAACGGACTCCATTTCGGTAGTCATCATTTTGGCATTCCAGATATAGATCCAGACAAGCATGAACTTTTAATTCATGGATTAGTGGAGAAACCGTTAAAATTTACTATGGAACGGTTGTTACGGTACCCAATGATCTCAAAGATCAGATTCATCGAATGTGCAGGCAATACCGCATTTAATGCACTCTCACCTTTATCCCACGATGGGTCTTGCCAGGATCTTCATGGACTCATTTCCTGCTCTGAATGGGTAGGTATTCAGGCTTCTCTTTTATTAAATGAAACCGGTCTTGGAAAAAAAGCGAAATGGGTTATTGTCGAAGGCGCTGATGGCGGGTCACATTCCCGAAGCATCCCCCTGTCAAAATTGCTGGATGATGCGATCATCGCCTTTTACCAGAATGGCGAAAGGCTAAGGGCGGAGCAAGGTTATCCTATGCGACTACTATTGCCCGGATGGGAAGGAAATACCAGCATTAAATATGTGCATCGCCTGGAAGTGGTAGATGCACCGGCTTACACTGGACACGACTCCGGGGTATACACACAACATTTAAGCAATGGCCAAATAGAAGGCTTCTCCTTTTATATGGATGTTAAGTCCGTCATTACTCATCCATCAGGAAAACAAATTCTGGAAGAGCAAGGTTTTTACGAGATTACCGGGTTGGCCTGGTCCGGCTATGGAAAAATATCAAAAGTTGAAGTTTCAGCGGATGACGGAAAGACCTGGGCACCCGCGCAGCTACACGGCCCCATTATTGAGAAAGCACTGACCCGTTTTTCCATTCCGTGGCATTGGGACGGTAAATCCACCGTGTTGTTAAGCCGGGCAACCGATGCACACGGAAGAATGCAGCCTGGCCGTAAAGAATGGAAACAGAGATACGCCAGCCCAACATTCAACCACTATAACGCCATTCAAAGCTGGGACATAAGCAGTAATGGCGAAGTTGAAAATGTTTATGTATAAAGTATTTAAATGGGGGTTATCGGTTATCGGTCTTACAGTTTCGATTACAGGTATCACGGGTGAGGTTTCGGTTAATTTGGGCTCCCCGCTAACAGAATCTGAAATTAGCCGAGTTTCTATTACCATCTTCCCAAATGGCCACAATCTGCCAAAGGGGCAAGGTTCCGTAAAAGAGGGAGAAAAGCTGTATGTCGAACTTTGCTCTGCTTGTCATGGCGAGAGTGGCACTGAAGGGCCATCCAACAGACTGACTGGCTCCATCGGTTTATTTAGCTTCATGGATCCCCTTCGCATCATGCGGATTCAAGAAGTGAACGGCCTGTTAGTGATGTCTACGGGGCAGCAGTGGCCCTACGCGACTTCTATTTTTGATTTTGTGAGAAGAGCCATGCCTCACTACAAGCCAAAGAGTTTAACCAATAATGAAACCTATTCTTTAACCGCCTATATCCTGTACCTGAACGATCTGGTCAATAAGGACGCGGTTATCGATAGAAAAAATCTGCCCGGTGTTGAGATGCCTGCCTTTAAACGTTATGTTCGAGCCTGGAAAAACAAATCCGCTGCGGACGATTTCATTCCGCGCCCCTGACCACCGGTTATAATTAATCCCCGGTCACCAACCCGCTTATCCTTGCCCCGCAAATGACTTTCTATGCCCGGGTTTTCGCATACCAGGGTAGCGGTCGGCTGGATCGCGTATAACCAGGTGTTGTCTGCTGTGACACAACCAATGCCAATTACTATTCTGTACACACCGGCTGTTCATTGATATTTCTGAACAACAAGTATCAGGGAGTCCTGCAAAACCGCATTCATCCCTTACTCTTGATCGAATCCATCACGTATTCATCGGGATAGGATACCAGCCCCATCAGTGGTCCATCCTCACCTTCCGGTTGATATATCGCTTCCCGCAACCTGCCCAGGGTAATGTCACTGTTTAGTGGAATTCCCTTTGCTGCCATTTCTGCTTTAGCGCCCTCATAATCCTGTACTTTAAAGTGGTAGCAAGCCACGTAGGGTTTAGCACCTGGCTCTAAAGCGCCCTCAATCAGCTCCAGACCAGCTCGACTGATCGCAACTCGCCAATTGCCGGGCGGACCCGTATCGGCACCTCCTGCCGGAGGTTGGCTAGCATCACCTCCGAGCACCATCCTTACCGGATCTACATCCGGGAACGGAATTTCATCAAATTCAATCCCCAATAAATCGGAAAAAAGTGCTTTGGATTTCTCAATATCCTTAACATAGATTACGACCCTATCAAGCTTCTCCGTCTGCATCATTATCACCTCTGAATCCTTGGCTAACTATCGGAGCGACGAAAGTTCTGTTCCAGTCTGCAGCGCATCCGTTTTCTGCAGTCCTCAATGTCACACTGGTCTGCATACCTGCATCTGAGCTGGATGTTCTTGACTATATCATCGTCAATGTCCAGTAGCGATACCAGGATGATCTCTTCCTTCTCCCGTTCGGATCTGGCTTTACTGAGCAGGGAAATCGTATCTACCCCCTCGATGAACCGCTGGCGCGCAAATTCAGCTACTGCAGCGAAATCATACTGCCCCATGCATTTGGGTAGGTGGTTGGCCATTGCAAGCCCACTCCATTGATCCCTGAGAAGGAAAATTCCATCATAGCCCTCCAAACTGAAGATAATCAATCCGTA
>JASJXV010000066.1 GCA_030123805.1 Gammaproteobacteria bacterium | reverse complement strand
TGTTTTGTTACAGCAAGCCAGTGCGTATTTGTTATCAATAAATGTGAACTGCGGAAACATGCGGGCAAGCGTTTTACTCGCTTGCACATACCTCTGCATAAGCTGCAGCATCCAACAATTGATTCAACTCGCTCGGGTCATTTGGCTTTATCCTGAAAAACCAACCGTCGCCGAATGGCGACTCATTCACTTTTTCGGGTGCATCTTCCAGCTGGTCATTAATCTCAACTATCTCACCAGTCACCGGTGCGAATATGTCTGAAGCCGCCTTGACTGACTCCACAACCCCGGCTTCACCGCCGGCTTCAACCATTTGCCCCAGCTCAGGCATTTCCACATAAACCACATCACCCAGGGCTTCTTGTGCGTGATCGGATATACCGACCTTTACCGTACCTTCATCTTCCAGTAAGGCCCACTCATGGGTCGAGGCATACCTAAAGTTGCCGGGGAACTCAGCCATACGCTTATTCCTGTGTTCTTTCTTTGAATACTTTTTTACCATCCCGTACAAATGGCGGTGTCACCATCCGTACCGGAAGTTTCTTGTTCCTGATCGCTACACTTAACTGATCCGCAGCTGATTCATCAAAATCAGAACTGATCCGTGCTAATGCAATGGCATAACCCAGAGTTGGAGAATATATCCCGCTGGTAATCTCCCCTGCTTCCAGATCACCCTGATACACTTTCTGGTGGCTGCGAAGCACACCCCGAGATTCCATCACCACTCCGACCAACCTGCTCCTGACACCGAGATCTTCCATTGCAGACCGCCCGATAAAGTCACGATCCAACGGTTTCCGCGCCACAGAGAACGCCATATTCGATTCCAGTGGGGTCACGGATTCATCCATGTCGCTGCCATACAGATTCATACCGGCTTCTAGTCGAAGGGTATCCCTGGCGCCTAAGCCGATGGGCTTCACTCCGACTGCCAGGAGACAGTCCCAGAATCGCTCCGCTGCTGCAACAGGCAAGATAATCTCCAAACCCTGTTCACCTGTATAACCAGTCCGCGCAATGAACCATGATTCACAGCTCAAACCCTGGAAGGGTTCAAGCTGACTAACTGTCTCAGCCTTGGCCTGACTAACCACCTGTTTCACACAATCGATGGCCTCAGGTCCCTGTACGGCGATCATGGCCAGCTCAGTTCGTTCAGTCAACTTGAGATTGAAATTGCGGGCCTGCATCTCCATCCAGGCAAGATCTTTTGCCCGGGTCGCGCAGTTCACAACAACGCGGTAACCATCCTCCACCAGATAGACAATCAGGTCGTCCAGCACCATACCTTCTTCATTCAACATGGCACTATAGAGCGCTTTGCCCGGTTTCTTCAATCTACCCACATCATTAGCCAACAATTTGCGCATAAAGGGTTTTGCATCTTCTCCCTGAATGTCGACCACTGTCATGTGTGACACGTCGAACATGCCTGCATGGCTTCTGACTTGATGATGCTCTTCAATTTGCGAACCATAGTGGAGTGGCATATCCCAACCGCCAAAATCTACAATTTTGGCATCGGCTTCCAGATGTTTGGAGAAGAGAGCTGTTCGGTGGCCCATCGGAATAGTAGAGGTGACGAGGAAGGGGCTATTCTACCTGTTCCGCCAGTTTCTGTCCGGAAAGAGTGTTATTTCACCCATCCAGCGATTCACTCAACAAGGTTGCTGGTGGTTGCGGTGAATGTCAAAAGAAACCAGCCATCAACGATCTGGAAAAATCTGGCAAATTCGGGAACACCTGTTTTGCGGCAATTCCTGATTAGAGAGGAGTTGTTGCCACACTCATATTCCTGTCGCCATTTTGATCACCGCTCGCTTGATGAAATAGCTCTTGTCGAAAAGTTTCATACCGGTATTGCGTAACCAGGTGATCCCTGGCTCCGATCGTCCATATAGATATCTCAACCCTTCCATAGCAGCCATCATCGCGAGATTGTCACCCATACGACGACGCTGGTATCTTTCCAAAACCTCAATGGCACTAATATTAGTTCCCCTGTCTATGGCTCGATGCAGCTCCTGACTCAACACTACAACATCTCTGAAGCCCAGATTTACGCCCTGCCCGGCCAATGGGTGTATTGTGTGAGCCGCATCACCGGCCAGTGCAACTCCGGGTTTCACATATCTCTTTGCATGACATTGCTGCAACGAAAAGGAATATCTACGATCTGTGCGTGTGACCAGCCCCAATCTGTTTTCAAATGCCCTGCCAACCTGATCACAGAACGCCTCTGCTCCCAGATTCAGTAGATGCTCACAATACTCAGGATCAACGGACCAGACGATTGAACACAGAGTTTCATCCACCATGGGCAGGAACGCCAGAGGTCCCTGGCTGGTAAAACATTGCCACGCAGTAAACTGGTGCGAACGCTCTGTCTCAACCGTGGTAACCAGAGCTGCCTGAGTGTAACTCCACTCTCTGGTTTCAAACTGAAGCATATTACGCACAGTCGAATTGCTGCCGTCAGCACCAACGATCAGTGATGTTTTTACGCTGGAACCATCATCAAACTTAAGATCCAAACCGCTGTCGGAGGTGTCCGTATCTTCAAGGTCTATGCTCTCAAGAAATAAGGGGGCGATATACTCAACGTCATCAAGTTCCTTGATTCTATTCAGGAGTGCCTGCAGCACGATTTTATTTTCTATTACATGTCCAAGATGGTCCCGGTGGATACTGCCGCAATCAAATTCGGTTGCACCTGTGCCCTCGCCATCCCAGACCAGCATATGGGAAAATACACCCAATCGATTCTTGTCCAGATGCTGCCATACACCGGTTTTTTCCAGCAGCGCCTCGGCAGCCAAATTGAGGGAACTTACCCTTGGTGCAAACCCGGAATCGAATTCATATGATGCTGATGGAAGCTCACTTGCGATGCTTTCCGGCTCTCCGGGTCCACCCGCATCTACAACCAGAATGCTCAATCCCGCTCCGGACATGGCACAAGCCAGGCTTAGCCCCGTCATACCACCACCGATAATTGTCAGGTCAACATCTCTGCTATTCATTACAAGTCCGATCTCAATCCCGCCGTGAACGCAATAAATTCACTTTTTACTGCAGGCAGAAAGTCCAGCGATAGCAGTCCCAGTTGACGAACTAATCTGGGCACTAATTGCTTCATCGTAAACAACTCCAATACGAAATGTGTAAATTGATGTACTCTGACCTGATCCTGCCTCTGCAAATCCATATACTGATCCAGCAGGGCTAAACTGCCCAGGTCATCACCATTCTCATGGGCTCGAAACAACACAGATGTCAAACACCTGGCATCACGCAGTGACAGGTTGAACCCCTGCGCAGCCACCGGGTGCAAAGTATGTGCGGCATTACCCAGAATGACGCACCCTTGTCTTATTTGCTCCCGGGCGCGTGCCTGGATCAATTCATGCTTGTTCCGCTCACCCACTTTTAAAATTCTTCCGGCACGGTAACCGAACCTGCTATGAAGTTGAGATATGAATTCCTCATCACCGACTTTGAGTAAACGATCGCACTCGGTTCTGTGCAGATGAAATACCAGCGCATATCGATGCAAGTCCTCTGCATAAGCAGCCAATGGCAGGAGTGCGATGGGGCCACTCTCTGTAAAGCGTTCAAAGGCCATATTGGAGTGCGGTCGGTCTACACTCACATTGGCAATTAGTGCCGCATGTTTACATTCTTCAACATCTGTGTGGATTCCAATTTTCTGCCGCAGACCAGACTCGCTGCCATCGGCAACAACTACCAGCTGCGTGCTGATCTCCCGTTCTGCATTTTCCTGGTGCAACCGAACCAGGCTACCGGATCTTGTCGGTCTGAAGTCTGTGACAGTTGCAGGTGCAAGTAACTCGATCTGATCCGAGCGGGTGATGTATTCCAGCAGCGCGATTCCCAGCTTTCGGTTTTCTACTACATAACCCAGGGCAGCAAGATTGAGCCGATCTCTATCCAGCCTGGCCGCAATGGGGAAGCCCTGATCGGAAACCTGAATCTTGTTAATTGCTGTGGCATGTGGAGCGATCGACGACCAGAGGCCAATTTTTTCAAACAGGCGACTACTGCCCCAGGATAAGGCAGTGGATCGAGCATCATAAGAGGACAGTGCAGCATCCGGTGTCTTAAGAGGAAACGCTTCCACGACAGCCAGCTTGAGCGCAGGCATACAGGTCAGTAGTGAACAGGCCAGGCTGGCACCAACCATACCCGCGCCAACAATCACAACATCAAAGTGATCATGCATATGGCTTCTCGCTCTGGTCAGTTTTTATTCACCGGACATAAGTGCTTCAATAGCATCAATTTCTTTTGGCACACCATGGCTGAGTACTCTATTTCCAGATGCCGTCACCAGCACATCATCTTCAATTCTGATACCGATACCCCGCCATCTATCCGGGACATCTTCCATTCCTTCGGGAATGTAGATGGCCGGTTCAACGGTCGTCACCATGCCCGGCTCGAACACCCGCCACTCACCATCGATCCGGTACTCACCCACATCATGAACGTCCATGCCAATCCAGTGCCCTGTTTTATGCATATAGAACTTCTGACAGGCTTCAGTGGTAATCAAATTTTCCAGCTCCCCTTGCAAAAGTCCTATCGCCATCAGACCCTGGGTGATCACCCTGACTGCTGCATTATGGGGCTGATTCCATTCATTGCCCGGCTTCACGCACTCGATTGCTGCAGTCTGGGCACGCAATACAATCGCATAGATTTCTCGTTGTTCCGGACTGAATTTCCCCGAGGCTGGAAATGTTCTAGTAACATCTGCTGCGTAATACTCATACTCACATCCCGCATCGATCAGCACCAGATCCCCGTCTCTAATCTCACCCGTATTTTCCAGGTAGTGGAGTACACAACTGTTACGCCCGGCTCCGACAATACTTGGATAGGCCGAACATCGAGCGCCTGCCTTGCCAAATTCATACAGCAACTCAGCTTCCAGTTGATATTCAGTCATACCCGGTCGCACTGCAGTCATGGCTCGCCTGTGGGCACGTGCAGTAATATCAGCCGCTTGCTGCAGCAACGCAATCTCTTCCTTACTCTTGAACAAACGTAATTCGTGTAACAAGTGCCCTAGCTGGATGAATTCTCCCGGTGGTTCAGCACCGTAACTCTTCTGGGACGATATCGCCTTCACCCAATCGATGATCTGATTATCGAAGTCCCGATTTACGCCCATGGCGTAATAAAGTTTGTCTCTACCCTCAATCAATCCAGGCAATATGTCATCAATGTCGGCAATGGGAAAGGCATCATCGAATCCATATAACTGGCAAGCACGATCAGGTCCGGTTAGTTTGCCGTTCCACAGTTCGAAATCCGGATCTTCCTCTTTACAGAACAATATGCTCTCACCATGTTCTCTACCCGGGGCCAGCACGAACACGGATTCAGATTCCTTGAATCCGGTCAGATAATAGAAGTCGCTATCCTGTCGATATGGAAAATCCACATCGCCGTTCCTTCTATGGATCATGGCTGCCGGTAAGATGGCGATGCTGTCTTCATCCATCAGCGCCATGAGTTCCTTTCTTCTTCTGTAAAATTCCTTTGGGTTGGCGATGTATGTCATATTCATAGTGACGACAGACCCTGGTGGACCCCGGGATACCCATATTCGGTAAAAATCAGAATCACTCCCATGCGCATACGCCTGTGCCTTGTCAAAGTCAGATTCACTGTCCTCATCATCCTGTGGTTCATTCGTCTGCGATATTTTTGCTATGTCCTGGATAATTCCACAATTTGCCACCCTTGTCGTTATAAAGGAAGAATACCACTGAGGCGATGCGGTCAGAACGGTTCTTTTGCAAAAATACCAGTCAGGAGGCCAGAATATGCCAACAGTGATTGACCTCTGGTTCCATGGCGATTTATAGTGCTTTTATCATCTGAAAATGGACAATAAACATTGGAAATCAAAGATCTGGAAGCGAAAATTGACGAACTGATTCAGCTTTGTGACGAGCTGGAGCGAAAAAATGTAATCTTACAGACTGATAAGGAAAACTGGGTACAAGAAAAGTCCCGGCTGCTGGAAAAAAATGACTTGGCCAGAAACAAGGTAGAAGCCATGATAATGCGCCTTAAAACACTTGAACAGGATTGACCTGTGTGATTCCGGAATATAGCAATGTCAGATGAATCCCAAAACACTGTAAGCGTTAAAATACTTGATAAGGAATATCAGGTAAGTTGCCCAAAGGATGAAGTGGAAGCCCTTAAACGGTCTGCTGAATACCTGGATTTACAGATGCGGGAGATTCGCACCAAAGCCACAGTTTTTGGCCTGGATCGGATAGCTGTAATGGCTGCCCTGAACATAACAAACGATCTGCTAAAACAATCAAAACTGGTCCGCCGCCTTAAAACCGGTAGCGAATCGCAGCTTGAGTCATTATCAACGAAACTCGACCAGGCTCTCGGTCGCTTCAAAGTTGAAAATTGAACCATTATATTTTCGTCATATTTCCCCGTATAGGATATAATCGACGTTCAAGCTCCCTGGGTTGTTGGCCAGTCGATATGTCCTCGACCCTTTCTGCGAAACCAGGAGGTCTTTTGTAGCGGCCGTGTGCAGACCCGTATAACGGGTAGCCTTAAGCCATACGGAGACCACCGCCTTGAACCGCCGGGTTCAAGGGCTTATACGGCAGCGGCACTCCGGGGAGCTGGTATCAACCATGACGCGTTATACAAATTCCACTACCAAAAAGAATATCCGAATCAAATTCCGGGCGCTGCGTCGCTCTCTTTCTGACACTGAACAAGACCAGGCTGCCCAATCATTAATGCGCATCCTGGCTAACCACCCCGTGTTTATGAGAAGCAGGAATATCGCTTTTTATGTACCCAAAGATGGTGAATTGGATCCGGGCTATCTGCTCAAGGAAGCACTTGAGAGGAGAAAGTCCTGTTATCTGCCCTGCATTGGACCAGATTTCCATAGCCCCAGACAGGACCGTCTGTTATTCACTCGCACCGAAGCTGACAGTCCATTGCTGCCTAACAAGTTTGGAATTCCGGAACCGGATCCGAAACTGCAACCATCCATATCCGCCAAGGCATTGAATCTGGTGCTGATGCCGCTGGTGGCCTTTGACGTTTCCGGCAATCGTCTCGGTATGGGTAAGGGTTACTTTGATCGTACCTTCGAATTCATTAAACATGGCAACTATTGGCACCGTCCGGTCCTGTTAGGATTGGCTCATGAGTGCCAAAAATCTCCCGATCTGGTAACCAACGACTGGGATATTCCCCTTGATGCTATAGCCACGGATGAACAGATATACATGTCTCCGGGTAAAACCATTTGATAACATAGCAGGAGGCCAATTCACCATGGCAGTTCTCGAAATTGTTCGCATGGGTCATCCCGTACTCAGAGAGGTTGCCAGACCGCTGGCCGATGAAGAGATTCAGAGTCCGGATCTCATACAATTGATAGAAGACATGACAGATACTCTACATGCCGCGGGAGGTATAGGTTTGGCTGCACCTCAGGTGAATCGATCCATGCAACTGGCAATTATCGAAATTGGTGAAACTCCAGGTCGCTACGGTGATCTACCGGCCGCACCACTGATTGCATATATTAATCCCACAATAACCGTCCTCTCAACTGAAGAGGAAGGCTTCTGGGAAGGTTGTCTGTCCATACCGGGTTTGCGAGGCTACGTTGAACGACCCCATTATATACAGGTGGATTACCTGAACTTGCAGGGAGAGCCAAGTCGTATCCTACTGGAGGGATTTCTTGCGACGGTATTCCAGCATGAGTTCGATCATCTTCAGGGAAAGCTCTTCATTGACCGGATGCAGGACACGCGTTTACTGAGCTTTGAAGACGAATTCGCACAGTTTCAACTGGAATAATCCAATGGCGAACCGCCGCCTGATCACCCCGCTGATCGACGCACAACGACTTTTCAGCCCACAATTTCCCAAACACTGTGGGCGTTAAGCCAGGAACAACCGGTACGCAGGATTATCTGTTTCTTTCCGGAAGCGACATCCGCTCTTGTCGAGAAATCCTTGCAGCCGTTTCCTGTCGGTTTGAGAACCCTTGATTGCCACGAGTACCGACCAAATTCAGCACCGTGATTGCGATAGTGAAACAGGGAAATGTCGGGTAATAAATAAGCGCCCCTTCTACGCGTCCATGTAGAAAAGTATACACTTGTTCGACAGTTCAATAGACTCAGTGACATCTCCATTGGGCAGAGAGAGTACTATGAATCAGGATGAAATGAAGCAAGCTGTGGCACAAGCCGCCGTAGAAACCATCGAGCCCATGCTCCAGGATGACTCCATTGTGGGCGTGGGTACCGGATCTACTGCTAACTATTTTATCGATGCGTTGGCAGCCATTAAGCATAAGTTTGACGGTACTGTCGCCAGTTCCATCGCCTCTGCCGAGCGATTAAAAAACCTTCACATACCTGTCTTTGAACTCAATTCCGTGTTCGATGTGGCGGTGTATGTTGACGGAGCTGATGAGAGCAATCATCAACTGCAGCTAATAAAGGGAGGCGGTGGTGCACTGACACGAGAGAAGATTGTCGCCGCTGTCAGCGAGCAGTTCGTCTGCATTATCGATGCGTCCAAGATTGTCGATGTGCTTGGAACCTTCCCGCTACCGATCGAAGTTATCCCCATGGCGCGTGGTCATGTCGCCAGGGAGGTGCTCGCACTTGGCGGTGATCCACGTTACCGGCAAGGTTTCACCACAGACAATGGCAACATCATCCTGGATGTCTATCAGCTGGAAATTCGATCCCCTGAGGAGCTGGAGCAGACCATTAACAACATTACCGGTGTCGTGTGCAACGGCCTATTCGCCGCCAGACCGGCAAATCAGGTTCTTATCGGCACAGCAACGGGTGTGCAAACCTTGTAAATGAACAAACCAGGCGCATGGTTCCACCACAGAAGTCCTTGTTTCAGCCGAGTCGCGTAGACTGGCTCGTCCTCAAGGCACCAGGGCAATGCTTTCAGCATTAGCCAGATGGACCAGCTTGACCACATCCTCGACATCCAGCGGAAAAACCACCGCTATCGGGTTCGGTGGATAGAATCGAGTCCAGTCCTGGCCATATAGCTGCAGATCTTCACGGGCTGTTTTTATCTGGGACTGCTGCAATACTGTGCCCAGCTTTCCGATGATGGGATCCTGTTTGGTAGAGTGGTTCATTTGGGACTTGACGATAAACGGATAAGCTCAATGCGAGCGCTATGCTATCATACGCCGCTTTTCAAACCGCCAACTTTACTTGTTGTTAACGAGCAGGTCAGCATGGATGGCACTATCCGAACCCGCATTTTATTTTGCGTGCCGGTCAGATTCAGGCTAAATAAAGCGATCAATTTCACTGAATAGTTCATTTCTCAGAGGCTCAGATTCATTTACCAGCTGATGCCTGCCGTCGAAGATATAACGCTTTTTGCTGTTAGGGAATTTCTGTGTTATCACGCCCAGGTTGTACCGCCAATCGAGCGTGTTGTCATCTGTGCCCTGGATAATCAGGATTTCACAATTACTGGAAGGCAGATCATGAAATTGTCTGATCCATTCTTTTAATGCTGTCACCCATAACATGGGCATCGCATCGGGTTGCAGTACATCATCTTCTCTCAGAAACCGCAGAAATTCCTCATCATGAGAGTTCGTGATAAATATTCTCTGCTGCTGTTTGATCAGATGCTTTCCGACAGCATGCACCCACCTGCCTAATTTCCAGCCCGCAGGATGTACCAGTGGTGCAAGCAAAACAGCCTTGTGAAAGGGTGTTTCCGGATGCATCAGAAGATGGGTCATGGCTATCGCACCGCCCATACTCTGAGCCACCAGATACCACGGAGCCGAACAGTTGCCTTCACACACTCTCATACAGGCTGAAAGTGCCGTCTGGTATTGAGCAAAGCTATTGATTGACGCTCTCTCACCGGTGGATAAACCATGCCCCGGATGATCGTAGGCAACTACCGCAAAGCGCCTTTGCAGGAAATAACGTATCGGATGTTGATATATACCGACATGATCATAGTAACCATGCAGCAGGAATACTGTGCCACGAGGATTTTCAGGGGAAAAGAAATGCAATGCCAGATCATACAGCTCAGCTCTGAAGCTTCCAAAACAGTGCCTCAGATCCAATTGATTTTCAAAATCTATTCCATAGAACCTGCAATATTCCTCAGCAAGGCTGTTAGCGGCTATAGTTTCAGAAAAACCGAATTGAGGTATACATTCGCTCAGTTCCGCGAAATTCACCAACCCGTCACTCTGGTGCTTAGCTTATCCTGGGGTCCAGTTCTCCATCTGCATACTTAAGACACATTTCATCCAGGGACAGGGGTTTGATCCTGGATGCCCAACCTGCCGTACCAAAGGCTTCGTACCTGGCAATCACAATGTCTTTCATTGCATTCAATGTTTCTGTCAGAAATTTCCGCGGATCAAACTCGCTTTTGTTTTGTGCCAAAAACCGGCGCACAGCACCGGTCGACGCCAGCCTGAGGTCCGTATCGATATTAACTTTCCTGACGCCATACTTAATACCCTGTTGAATTTCTTCTACAGGCACACCGTAGGTTTCCGGGATTTCACCACCAAATTCATTGATCACAGCCAGCCATTCCTGTGGCACAGACGATGACCCGTGCATGACAAGGTGGGTATTAGGCAATCTCTTGTGAATCTGTTTGATTCGATCAATTGCTAAAATATCACCGGTGGGCGGCCGCGTAAACTTGTAGGCGCCATGACTTGTACCGATAGCAATGGCCAGCGCATCGACCTTGGTCGATTTCACAAAATCTGCTGCCTCTTCCGGATCTGTTAGCAGCTGATCCATGGTCAACCGACCTTCCGCACCCACACCATCTTCATCACCGGCGACTCCGGTTTCCAGTGAACCGAGGCAACCCAGTTCACCCTCCACTGTGACGCCACAAGCATGGGCCATATCGACAGCCCGGCGGGTTACTTCCACGTTATATTCGTAACTTGCCGGTGTTTTCTGATCTTCTAATAGTGAACCATCCATCATTACCGAAGAGAATCCCGATTGAATGGAACGCTGGCAGACATCCGGAGAGGCACCATGATCCTGATGCATAACCACAGGAATGTCAGGAAACTCTTCGATGGCTGCAAGTATGAGATGCCTTAGAAAAGTTGGCCCGGCGTATTTTCTTGCGCCAGCCGAAGCTTGCACTATGACAGGGCTGTCGGTCTCCTGCGCACCCTCCATAATGGCACGCATCTGTTCAAGATTATTTACATTAAAGGCGGGTACACCATAGTTATTCTCTGCTGCATGATCCAGCAGTTGTCGCATACTTATCAGTGCCATTTTTTTACTCCCTGGTTACCGGACAGCAATATGTCCTAGTGCATCTGCAAATTATTTCTGCTGATCCTGAGTGAATCGTTTCTGCAATATTGCAACAGACGGCAGAGTTTTACCTTCGATATATTCAAGAAACGCTCCGCCACCTGTAGAAATGTATGATATTCGATCTTTGACATTATATTTGTCTATTGCCGCCAGCGTATCCCCACCACCCGCGATTGAAAATGCTGCCGAGCTGGCAATCGCCTCCGAAAGAACCCGAGTACCAGCCCCGAATTGATCAAATTCAAAAACACCGACCGGTCCATTCCAGATAATTGTTCGAGCCTTGCCAATATAATCTGAAAACAGTTCCGCTGTATCTGGCCCGATATCCAGAATCATCTCATCTGCCCGCACTGCATCCACCGACTTTACTGTGGCTTCCTCGGTCGCAGAGAGAGCCTTTCCTGTTACCACGTCAACGGGCAGTGGTATTTGCACCCTATCCATCAGCTCTCGTGCAGTCTCAACCAAGTCTGCCTCAAATAGCGAGACTCCGATGTTAAAGCCTGCAGCGGCGAGAAATGTGTTGGCAATGCCACCGCCCACAATTAATTGGTCCACCTTCTCGGATAACACAGTCAGCAGCTTCAACTTGCTGGATACCTTGGCTCCTCCAACTATCGCCATCACGGGCTTATCGGGATCCGCCAATGCCTGCGCCAGGGCTTTCAGTTCGGCAGAGAGTAAAGGTCCCGCACAGGCTACCGGTGCATACTGCGCCACACCGTGGGTTGACGCCTGGGCACGATGAGCGGTGCCGAAAGCATCCATCACAAAAATATCACACATGTCCGCCATAAATTTGGAAAGCTCTTCGCTGTTTGCTTTCTCACCCACGTTGATTCGGACATTCTCCAACAGGACAATGTCCTGCGTGGACTCAAAATCCCTGGCTAGCCAATTCTTTACCAATGGAACGGGCTGTGCCAACAGTTCAGACAATCGCGCTGCCACAGGAGCCAGGGAAAATTCACTTTGTTCCGCAATGGCAACACCTTCCTTTGGTCGCCCCAGATGGGACATTACCATGACTCTGGCACCCTGATCGAGGGCATATTTTAGGGTCGGGATCGCCGCCTGAATACGGGCATCACTGGTGATCTTGCCTGACTTGATTGGTACATTTAAATCCTCCCTGATCAGCAGAGTCTTTCCTGCAATGTCCAGTTCTTCCAGTAAGTTGACGTTCATCTTCCCTCAATTAATCAATTTCAAACATTGGTAAGTTGTTGTCCGGGTGCCGCTCCAGAGGTGGCTATTTCCATCTTAAGTGGTTAATTTATATGCCTAACGATTTTAAAATACAGTGCGTATCAGCCATTTTTATCAGCTTCTGGACAGGACCTCGCCAGCAGCGCTTCGACCTCCGCAATGACCCTATCCGCGGTAAATCCATATTGAGTTAACAGCTCTTCACCGGGAGCCGACGCACCAAAACTGTGCATGCCCAGTATGCAGCCTTCGAGCCCAACCCACTTGTACCAATAATCTGCTTGCGCTGCTTCCACAGCCAATCGCCTGGTTACACTCGATGGCAACACGGACTCCCGATAGGCCTGGTCCTGATTTTCAAATGCATCGGCACTCACCATAGAGACCAGCCGAACTGCCAAACCTCTACTGAGCAATTGATCTACGGCTTCTGCAGCGGGTGCTACTTCCGAACCAGTCGCAATTACCACGACTTCAGGTGTGCCTGAACAATCTTTCAAGACGTAGGCACCTTTTGCAATTAGCGCAACCTGCTCTGAAGTTCTTTTCTGATGTGGCAGGGATTGTCGCGAAAACACCAGTGAACTTGGTCCCCGGCGTTTTTCTACTGCGGCTTTCCAGGCCACGGCAGCCTCAGTCGCATCACAGGGCCGCCAAACTGACATGTTGGGCGTCATCCTGAGATTGGCAATCTGTTCAACGGGTTGATGGGTCGGCCCATCCTCTCCCTGTCCAATGGAATCATGTGTATAGACAAAGATGTTCTGTAAGCCCATCAGAGCAGACATTCTCACCGCATTTCGCGCATATTCCATAAATATAAGAAAAGTACCACTAAAGGGTAAAAATCCCCCATGTAAGGCAACTCCGTTCATGATGGCCGTCATACCAAATTCCCGCGCACCAAAATACACGTAGTTACCGGATGCGTCTTCCCGTGTCAGTGGTTGGCACTGCGGCCAATTAGTCAAATTTGAACCGGTGAGATCAGCCGATCCACCCACTAATTCAGGCAACAGGGAAGCCATCTTCTCAATCGCATTTTGCGATGCTTTGCGTGAAGCCAGTGCCGGACTTTCGGCTTGTGTTGCTGCAATGAAATCTTCCATCTCCACCTGCCAATTATCGGGCAGTACTGCAGCTATTCTTCGCTCATACTCTTTTGCCAGCTCGGGAAATTTCTTTTGGTACCTGGCGAACGATTGCTGCCATTCACTTTCGAATTTCTCGCCCTTGGCACGACCATTCCACGCACTGTAGATGTCCTCGGGAATTTCGAATGGTGCGTACTCCCAACCCAATGCCGTCCGGGTAGCCGCTACTTCAGCTTCTCCCAGAGGGGAGCCATGCACACCGGAGGTACCGGCTTTTGCTGGCGATCCAAAACCGATGATGGTCTTGCAGCAGATGATAGATGGCTTGTCGATTTCTGCTTGAGACTCCAGTAGCGCTGCTTTCACCGCTTCCGGATCATGGCCATCGACATCTTCAACAACATGCCATGCATAGGCTTCAAATCGCTTCGCCGTATCATCTGCGAACCAACCCTTGACTTCACCGTCAATGGAAATGCCATTGTCGTCGTAGATGCAAATCAGCTTACCCAGCCCAAGCGTACCGGCAAAAGATGCCGCTTCATGAGAAATACCCTCCATCAAACATCCGTCTCCGAGGAACACATAGGTGTAGTGATCGACGATGTGAAATTCACCGTCAATTTCGCTACGATTAAACTGCGCGGCAAGTATCTTCTCAGCCAGAGCCAAGCCCACGCCATTGGCAAATCCCTGTCCTAACGGTCCAGTAGTGGTTTCAACTCCTGGCGTATGGCGATACTCCGGATGACCGGGAGTTTTCGAATGCAGTTGTCTGAAGTTTCTCAGCTCACTGATATCAAGGTCATAACCGGTCAGATGGAGGAGCGAATAGAGCAACATGGACCCATGTCCATTGGAAAGAACGAATCTATCCCGATTAGCCCAGTCCGGATTGGCAGGATTGTGATGTAAGACATCCCGCCACAATACTTCGGCAATATCAGCCATCCCCATAGGTGCACCGGGATGTCCGGAATTGGCTTGTTGAACGGCATCCATGCTCAAAGCACGTATGGCATTGGCTAACTGACGACGACTGGACATCGGTTTTCCCTATGTTTTGGCTGGTTGGATTGGGCGAATGTGCATGTATTGATTTTCACCAGGCTATTTTCTCTTAGCCACGCCGAATCAGCAAACACTATCAGGTAAATTTATCGTCGCTAGTCTGGTGTATCTAACCGGTCGGTGACGCTGAATTGAATTTTGATGAATCAACTTCACTCTTCAGTTGAAAATGTTTCGACAGCTTCTTATCTGTGCAAGCATGGGTCGACAATGTAGAATGCGATGTCTCAGCAGCGACCGGGTGAATCGATTTGTTCCCCCCAAGCACCTATCCACCATATGCCTGAAGAAATCTTCACAGCATCAAACTAATTTGGCAGGACAAGCATGGCAGAGAGTACCCTATTTACTTCGGAGTCCGTATCTGAAGGCCATCCGGACAAGATGGCAGATCAACTTTCAGATGCGGTTCTGGACGCCATCCTGGCCAAGGATCCTGAAGGCAGAGTAGCCTGTGAAACCCTGGTTAAAACGGGCATGGTTATTTTTGCTGGTGAAATAAACACAGAAGCCTACATCGATCTGGAGGAGCTTTGTCGGAAGGTCGTCCTGGATATCGGCTACGACCATTCATATCTGGGATTTGACGGCGCGTCCTGTGCGGTCATTAATGCCCTGGGGAAGCAATCACCAGATATTGCAATGGGTGTAGACGAAACACCCGACCACGAACAGGGTGCCGGAGATCAGGGGCTTATGTTCGGTTATGCGACAAACGAAACAGACGTTCTTATGCCGGCCCCGATAACATATGCCCATTTGCTGGTAAAGAAACAATCTGAAGTGCGTAAATCCGGAAAACTGTCCTTCCTGCGCCCGGATGCCAAAAGTCAGGTCACCTTCAGATATGATGACAAAGGCCAGCCTGTTGCAATCGATGCAGTAGTTCTCTCTACACAACACGATCCTGATGTCAAACTTGCGGATTTGCAGGAAGCGGTGATGGAAGAAATTATCAAACCTGTATTGCCAGCTAACTGGTTACACGCCAAGACGAAGTTTTATATCAACCCAACCGGTAAATTTGTGATTGGCGGTCCTGTAGGAGATTGTGGTCTAACGGGCCGCAAAATCATCGTCGATACCTATGGTGGTATGGCGCGTCATGGTGGCGGTGCTTTTTCCGGTAAGGATCCAAGTAAAGTAGACCGAAGCGCAGCATATGCCGTGAGATATGTAGCCAAGAATATTGTTGCTGCCGGTCTGGCGAGTAAATGTGAGATTCAGGTGTCGTACGCTATCGGCGTCGCAGAGCCCACATCTATCAGCGTGGACACCTTCAATACCGGCAAGATATGTAATGCAAAGATAGTTGAACTCATTCGTGAGCATTTTGACCTGCGACCCAAAGGTATTATCGCAATGCTGGATCTAAAACGGCCTATCTATCAGGATACTGCAGTTTATGGCCACTTCGGTCGCGAAGAAGCCAATTTTACCTGGGAACGTACCGACAAAGTGGATGCGCTGAAAGCAGCACTTTGATGACACTAACTAGTTCCGGTTTGCCGAAGGCAAACGGAACAGGCGGCAGCAGCTTGCAACGCAAGCTGTGAGAGCTTAGTACATGTCCGGATGCGGCCCACCGCATCCGAAACCCGAGGCGGTTATTCCCGAGCGGTTGTTTTATAGGCCTAACTATTTCAAAGAGTGGTGAATAATTGTCAAATTTATCAGTTTCCGGTGGTGCCGCATCCGGACAGGAACTAGCTAATAACAAGCATTTCAGTTTCGAGTTCTTTCCGCCCAAAACGGCTGCAGGCGAGGAAAAGCTAATGCGAGTTCAGGAGAAGCTGGCACTGTATGATCCGGAGTTTTTTTCGGTGACCTATGGTGCTGGCGGCTCTACGCGGGAAGGTACCCAGGAGACCGTCTTGAAAATAAGGAATACCGGAGCCAATGTCGCACCACATCTCTCCTTCGGCTCCGATTCCAGGGAGAGGATCAGGCAGCTACTGGACACATACAAATCATACGGTATTGACAGAGTTGTCGCATTACGGGGTGATATCCCTTCCGGTATGGGCAATACCAGTGGCATACACTATGCGAATGAGTTGGTGACTTTCATAAGAGAGACCAGTGGTGATTATTTCCACATTGAGGTCGCTGCATACCCGGAAGTTCATCCAGAATCGGCGTCGGTGGAAAAGGATCTCCATTATTTCAAGTTGAAAGTCGATGCCGGCGCCGATAGTGCTATCACCCAGTATTTTTATAATGCGGATGCCTACTTCAAATTCGTGGACCGGTGCACACAATCAGGCATCACCATTCCAATCGTGCCAGGTATAATGCCCATTACCAACTATACTGGTTTACGAAGATTCTCGGAGAATTGCGGTGCGGAGATACCGCGCTGGATTTGCAAACAGCTTGAATCCTATGGTGATGACAGGGCAAGCATCCTGGCATTTGGCGAAGAAGTCGTTACCGGCCTATGTGAAAAATTACTTGCCGCCGGGGCTCCCGGTCTGCACTTTTATACTTTGAATAAGTCGAAACCAACAATTCGACTCTGTGAGAATCTGGGTGCAAAAAGAAATACGTCATAGGGATGCTCTGATAAATCTGAATATCCCGTATTGAGTTAGCAGCCATGACCAGCCATCGCTTCTTCGTATCGCAACTGCTACGGCTGGATGATGAATTGGCGCTGGAACCGGCTGTTTCCCGACATATTAGCTCATCACTGCGTATAGGTGTCGGTGAATCTATCACGCTCTTTAATGGCAGGGGTGGCGAATACTCGGCTCAGATCATCGAGGTGACAAAGAAATGCGTTATTGTCGCTATTGAAGACTATTGCGATACGAACCGGGAATCCACACTAAACGTGCACCTG
>JASJXV010000065.1 GCA_030123805.1 Gammaproteobacteria bacterium | reverse complement strand
GAAGGGCGTAACCTGACAGTCCCTGTGATTTCTACCATACCTTGCTAAATCGAAGCAGATTATTATATCCTGCAGTTTCTGCTGTTTGCATTGGTGCTGCAATGTTATTAGCATTGATCAGTAACAAAGGATTCTCCCATGCAGTTACCCGATGATTACGAAGAACGAGTCTACGCAGGTGTTTTAGGCAAGGTGATAGGTGTTTACCTGGGTCGACCGTTCGAGGGTTGGTCTCACCAGCACATCATGGCTAATCTGGGAGAGATTGATTACTACGTCCACGACAAACTGGATGTGCCGCTTATCGTTACTGACGATGATATCTCCGGCACTTTCACCTTCATTCGGGCGCTCCCCGATCACGGTAATTGCATTGATATTACTGCCGCGGAAATTGGCCATACCTGGCTGAACTACATCATCAGAGAAAAATCAATCCTCTGGTGGGGCGGTATGGGGAACTCAACGGAACATACCGCCTTCATCCGCCTGGAAGATGGCATCGAGGCGCCGATGAGCGGATCGATGCATATAAACGGCAAAGTTGTTTCGGAACAGATTGGCGCCCAGATCTTTATTGATGGCTGGGCAATGGTCTCACCCGGTGATCCGGAAACGGCCGCCGAATTGGCAAAACGAGCCGCCAGTGTCAGCCACGACGGTGAAGCAATTTACGGCGCACAGGTAATTGCCGCGATGGAAGCCGCTGCCTTTTTTGAAAGCGATCTGGATAAGCTGATCGATACGGCCGTTGCGCTTATCCCGGGCGATTCAGTTATTTACCGATTAATTCAGGATGTCAGGGATTGGCATGCCGGGGAAACTGATTGGAGGAAGACTCGCCAACGAATAGAAGATCGCTACGGATATCATATCTATGGGGGAAATTGCCACATGATCCCCAATCATGGTTTGATCATCCACTCTCTACTTCATGGGGAAGACGACTTCCGGCAGACGCTTAAGATCGTTAACACCTGTGGATGGGATACAGACTGCAATTCAGGCAATGTGGGGTGCCTGATGGGAATAAAGAATGGCCTTGCAGGTATTGATGCCAGCAAGGATGAAGGGGCCGATTGGAGAGGACCTGTTGCCGACAGGTTATATATGCCTACTGCCGATGGCGGCCGTGTCATCACGGATTGCGTAACAGAAGCGGATGAAATAGCCAATGTGGGCAGGGCGCTACGGGGAGCGGTGCCTAGAACCCCTAAAGCCGGTGCTAAATTCCACTTTGAGATGCCAGGATCGGTGCAGGGTTTTATTGTCGATGATGACCCCGGGTTAGATGCTGATGCCCGCATTGTTAATGTTGAAGGCCATAGTCAACTGGGCAAAAGAAGTCTTGAAATAGGCTTTGGTCCCGGTTCCTGCCGAGTAACTACCGCAACCTTTGTGACCAGCAAGGATACAGCCAAGTATTTTGAAAGCAGAGGTTACGGCTTGATGGCTTCACCCCGGCTACACCCGGGGCAGACAGTAAAACTGGGGCTCAGCGGCAGCACTGGAGCAATGCTTGCCCGGATTGCTTACAAGGTCTTCATCGAGAATGATCAGATCGAAACCCGCTATGGACCCGAGCAATCAATCCGGGATGATGCAAACTACCTGCTGCAGTTCACTATCCCTGATACCCAATTGCGTCCAGTCTCAGAAATCGGTTTGGAGTTTACTTCACCAGCAGGCGGCCATATCTATCTTGATTATCTAACCTGGGACGGTACGCCCGATACTGAATTCAGCCGTCCTGATGGCAAAGGCACCATGTGGCGACGAGCCTGGGTGCAGGGCACGGACAGGTTTGATGTATTTAGCCCGGAACCATTTCGCCTGGTGCAAAATCGCGGTACTGGTCTGCTGATGCAGGGCACCAGAGACTGGATCAATTATCGAGTATCGGCAGATGTGACCCCCCACCTGGTGCAATCGGCAGGTATCGCAGCAAGAGTGCAGGGAATGCGGCGTTACTACGGCTTAATAGTGACTAATGACCACAGGTTACAGATCATCAAAACATGCCACTCAACACAGGTTCTGGCCGAAGTGGAACTGGATTGGCAATTCGGTGACACGCTGCTATTGGCACTTGAAGTCGAGGGACCCAGTTTAAGAGGATTCCTGAATGGAGAACTTCGATTAGAAACGAACGACAAGGAGCACACGTTCGAGGCCGGAGGTATCGCGCTCATCTGTGAGCAAGGACGTACCGCAACACAACGAGTCAAGATACAACCTGTTCAGGGAAATAAACAGTGACTAATCCAGACCGAGTCTACATCGACTTCAAAAGCCCGTATGCCTATATCGCGATAAAAGCCATTTACGCGATTGAAGATGACCTTGACATTCAATTCGACTGGCTGCCGTTCACTCTGGATATCGCTTCCTTCGCGGGTTCAGCAAAAGTCGACGACACAGGTGAAGTAGTGACCAGTAACCGCTCGGAGAAACAGTGGATCAGGGTCAAATATGCGTACCAGGATGTGCGCCGATATGCCAGGTTCCTGGGGCTCGATTTTAAAGCGCCGCATAAAATATGGGATTCTTCCCTGGCTGCCATCGGTCTGTTGTGGGCAAAGCAACAGGATCAAACCGCTATGCGTGGTTACATTGATGCAACCTATGCGCGTTTTTGGCAGCGGGATCTGGATATCGAAGACGTAAACGTGATTGTTGCGATGCTTGCCCAGGCGGGTATGAAAACAGAGGAATTCATTGACTATGTGCAAACTGATGGTCGTGAACAGCACGATAAAATCCAGCAGGAAGCCAGGGAAATGAAGATCTTTGGAGTCCCCAGTTTTGTCATCAAAGGCAGCTGGTACTGGGGGCGTGAGCATATTCCCTATATCCGATACCTTCTTGGTGATACCAATCCGGAACTCATGTCAGGGAGAAATGCTGGCGTCAGCACTCTGATATGATATTCGGATCAGTAACCAGGAGTAAAAGTTTATGCGGCTTACAATATTGCTGCTAATTTAGGGAATGCTCTGGTTTGACAAACAGGCCTGCATGGATCGCTTCAGAACGCTTAGGAATGAAGGTCTTTTCACTCCACCCAGCTTACAGGGAAGCATAATGATGCCGTTCACAGGCGGTGGTGCTAATTGGGGCGGTGCTGCCAATTGGGGCGGTGGTGCCAATTGGGGCGGTGGTGCATTAGACCTCGGCAATAATATCGCTGTGATTAATAGCAACAATGTTGCCCACATTATTACCCTTATCCCCAGCGACCAGGTTGAGTCGCAGCGTCGGATTTACCATGATACGGAAATTGCGAAACAGGAAGGGGCACCCTTTGGCATGAAACGGGAGATGTTTCTTTCACCTCTGGGTATACCTTGTAACGAACCACCCTGGGGCTTACTGACCGCTATTGATCTGGTATCCGGTGATACGCTCTGGCAGTCAACTCTGGGAACAACTGAAGATATAGCTCCGCTTCCAATAGCGATTAATTGGGGTACGCCAAACCTGGGTGGACCAATCATCACGGCCAGTGGTCCGGTGTTTATTGGTGCAACCATGGATTACTACCTGCGCGCATTCAATATCAGGAATGGCGAGGAGATCTGGAAAGCCAGATTACCCGCCGGACCTCAGGCGACACCGATGACATATCAATACAACGGCAAACAGTATGTTGTGATTGCTGCTGGCGGGCATAGTACGGCGGGAACCAAGTTGGGTGATTCCCTGATAGCGTATTCATTGCCTTGATTTTAAAAAAAAGGGGACGGAGGCATTAAATTGTAACCATCGCTAAAATGCTGGTAGTTGATCGTAATTTAATGCCTCCGTCCCCTTTTTTTCTTTTTTTATAACAACAAATCAGCGAGTTTCCTGCGGTGATGGTGTGCGTCACCATACTGATACTGACACCAATTGGCTCTTCTTAGATAAAGCTGGGCATCACATTCATAGGTAAATCCAAAGCCACCATGAAACTGAATCGCCCGATCACCAGCATGGGCAAATGTATCGCTTCCCTGTGCTTTTGACATTCGCAAGGCAATCTCGGCTTCCTTGTCCGTGTCGAATATTGAAGCCGCATAGTAGAGTTGAGATCGCGAGTATTCATACTGGCATAATATTTCTGCCATTGGATGTTTCAACGCCTGATATGCCCCGATATATCGGCCGAACTGCTTGCGCGTGGTCAGATACTCAATCATGACATCCATAACCCCTGCAATTCCACCGGCAATCTCAGCAGATAACAGCAACCAGGATGCTCTGGTAATAAGATCAAGACTCGCCATTGTTTTCTCAACATCCAACAGGCAGCTTGCAGCAACACTGATACCAGTCAGATCAAACCGATAACAACGACGGGTTTCGTCAATTATTACCTCACGGGTGAGGCTACCCTGTTCTATGGCTGCCCGATCCAGCAGGACTAGTGCCGGATTGCCATCCAGTCTTACTGATACCAATATAAAATCTGCCACCGCTGCGTCAGCAACAAAATACTTTTCACCCGTTAGTATAATTTGTCCATCGGCAATACTTGCTTCACAGATCAAATTGGTTAGATCCCAATCGCCATGCGATTCATTTAATCCCAGCGTGCCTATTGCTGATCCCGCGCTGATCAACGGCAACCAACGCTGTTTCTGTTCGGCAGTGCCTGCAGTGATCAGTGCCTGGGCAGCAAGCGTGGTCGGCACCAGTGGGGATGCCATTAGATGACGCCCCATCGGTTCTATGATGGGTACCAGCTCAGCTAATCCCAGTCCGCTGCCACCAAATTCTTCCGGGATCGCCAGTCCCTGCCAGCCCAATCCTGCTATTTCAGACCAGATTTCAGCATCGAAACCGGCATCAGTTTCCAACAGTGCTCTTACTTTCGCCACCGGTGATTTTTCGCTACAGAAAGCCGTAGCCGTATCCAGCATCATGGCTTGTTCTTCACTAAATTCGATTGTTAATTTCTTTGCCATAACTCTAATCCTTGGGTAATCCCAACACCCGTTCACCCAGGATGTTCTTCTGAATTTGACTGGTACCCCCACCAATCGTGGCGGAAAAGGCATTGAAGTAAGATCGCTGCCAACGTCCTCTGTCAATGACGTCGTCATCTCCCATATACAGGTTGGCATTGCTTCCCTGTAAGGATACGGCGAAGCGACACAACCGTCTGCGGAACTCGCTTGCCATCAGTTTCCCTGACATGGGTATGGACATGGGACGCTCGGATGTCAGTGCCGGTACTCTGATGCGTGCGAAATTTAATCTGAGACTGCGCTCTTCCATAAGGAACTGAACCAGCTGATCCCGCACCAGCGGATCTTCAATCGCTGGTGTACCTTCCCTTTGGACATGCCTGGCCAATTCGACAACCTCCGCTACCTCTATCGCAATGCTGGATTGACCGCCTGCCTGCCCGCCAACAGCGCCGCGTTCAAACGCAAGCGTGGTCATCGCAACCTGCCAACCTTCACCTTCCTTACCGATCAGGCAGTCTGCAGGTATCCGGGCATCATTAAAAAACGTCTGACAGAATCCATATTCGCCGGTAAGTTTCTTGATTGGTCTGGTTTCGATTCCAGGGCTCCGCATGGGTGAGAGGAAGAAACTCAATCCTGCGTGCTTGCTCTTGGCATCGGGATCTGTCCTGGCCAACAGGATCATGTGCGCTGCATAATCACCCAGGCTGGTCCAGATCTTGGATCCGTTGATGATGTACTCGTCACCATCCTTAACCGCTCTGGTTTGGGCATTGCCCAGATCGGAGCCATGATCCGGCTCGGAGAAGCCCTGACACCAGATCTCTTCTGCACTCAGGATCTTCTTGATATACGCTTGCTTCTGTTCCTCCGTGCCACTATGCAGAATCAATGGTCCTGCCCAATTCAAGCCGATGGTGTTTATCATGAAGGGTACTTTCAGTCGTGCCATTTCAGCGTCGACTATGTTTTGATGCATCAGCGGTTTTCCACCGCCGCCATATTCAGCAGGCCACGACATACCAAGATATCCTGCCTGGTACACTTTCTGCTGCCAATCCCGCAGATAATGGAACTGTGCATCGGTACCTACTTCCATAAAACTATCCGGCAGGATGAAATCGGGTGGCGGCGGCGTGTTCTTTTCGAACCACTGTTTGACTTCTTCTCTAAAGCGATCTAGTTCTGCTTCGCTTTCACTCATCTCTTTCTCTCCACAAGCTGTCTCCACAAATCATTCGCGATGAAAAAACATTACTGTGCCATTAACAACAGGTCGTCGTACCAGGCGTGACCCGGCATGCCATTGGATTCTATCAATTTCAAAATATTTTTTCTTGCCCGCAACGGAATCTTACCGATCGCCTGCGGTATTGTCCTGCAAGCTTTGCAGCGCATTGTACACATACGCGCGTAGCTTTGCTTTCATGGTACTCTGCATTTCAGCATCATCGAGGCGTGCAGCGTGAGCTTGCGGATAGAGAGAATATCTGAACAGCTTAGCGCCTCTTTGAGGATGGTCAGTCAAAAGATAATCACCCTCTATTTAAGTGTCGATGTCCGGACCGGCATCAGCAGTCGTCGAACCGTCGAAAAAATCCAATTAGGCAAAGCTTCCCTGGTTTATGTTTATTATGCATAAATATAAGCTGGCTGATGATAAGACTATTATATCGAATCAGGCAAGTAGTTATATATCCGGATAGGCCATACAGAATGGAAAAATTCGGGGAGTTGTACATCGGTCAACTGCTGGCAACAAGCAATAGTATAAAATAGATTCACTTTCACCAGCTTTGGATTAAGACCGTCAATGATTATTAAAACAGACGACCTCAATATCAGTGAAATCAGACCATTATTATCACCGGCGGTGTTAATGGAAGATTTCCCCATGAGTGAAGCAGATGCACTTTTCGTGTCCGAGAACAGACAAACTATTAAGGCTATTCTGGATGGCATTGATCGGCGCCTGCTTGTAGTTGTTGGTCCCTGCTCGATTCACGATACCGTGGCTGCTCTTGAGTATGCAAAAAAGCTCAAACCCGTTGCTGAGGAACTGGCAGGCGCACTCTTTATAGTCATGCGCGTTTACTTTGAGAAACCCCGCACAGTGATGGGATGGAAAGGACTCATCAACGACCCGGACCTGGATGAGAGTTTCCATATCAACAAAGGGCTGCGATCTGCTCGCGAGTTACTTCTGGCAATCACAGAGATCGGCCTGCCCTGCGGGACTGAATTTCTTGACACCACCTTTGGCCAGTTTTATTCGGATTTGATCAGTTGGGCGGCCATCGGTGCTCGCACGGTGGAAAGTCAGATGCACCGTCAATTGGCTTCCGGTTTATCCATGCCTGTCGGAATAAAAAATCGTACGGACGGTGATATACAGGTAGCCGTTGATGCTCTGGTCGCGGCCCATCATCGACATCTGTTTCCATCCCTGACCAAGGAAGGCGCACCGGCACTCTTTGTCACCACGGGCAATGATGGTGCTCACCTTGTCCTCCGTGGCGGGACTGCCTCAGGACCAAACTATTCGAGTGAACACATCAACAAAGCCGTGGCGCTATTATCTCGCGTGCAGCTTCCAGGCGCACTCATGGTCGATTGCAGTCACGGCAACAGCGAAAAACATCCGGAAAGGCAGGCACTGGTCCTGGAAGATCTTATTGCCCAGATGCGAGAGGGACAGAGCGCGATCCGGGGGGTTATGATTGAAAGCCATCTCAAGGCAGGTCGCCAGAATTTCGAGTCATCGGAGTCTCTGGTATACGGGCAGAGTATTACGGATGCTTGCTTGTCCATTGAAGACACAACGGCTCTGTTAAGACACCTGGCTGAAAATTTGTAATCCAGGAGCTGGTCCGAGAACAGTTTGACCTAAAAATGACAAGGCAATCAATTCTATATGCCAACCTTTTTGTCCGGTCCTGGTGTCAGCAGGATCTTCGCCATCGACATTAGATACAGTGAAAAACCGCCAATCCAGAATAATCCTGTCAGCTGAATCAGATTCTCAAAGTAAACAAACGCTGCCACAATCCTCAATACAGTGGTCAAAGTAATGAAAAGAAAAGCCAAATTCAGTAGCAAGTCTGATTCAAGTGGGCGTCCCGAGTGACCTTTGCCGGCTCTGGCGCCAACTGCCATTATCATACAGGTAATAGCGCCAACCGTGAGTGCGTGCACACCAGCGTTCGACCCAAACCCAAATAGCATGCCTGCCCCCAACAAGATGAATCCCACCGGGATCCAAACATACGCCAGATGCAAAATAAACAGCAGCGGTTCACCTACCGTCGCCAGTCCTTTCCATCTGCTGACTCTCACGCCATGCATGATGCCACAAAGCAAGATGCTGGCGCCGGTTATACGGTGGTCCGGAAGCGCCACCCAAAGTGGTATGACGAGCAGGGTCATCAGAACTACCGATATATCATATCGGTTCATCTCCGTGGGGGTAGCAGACCCGGGTTTGACAAGCATCAACCAGTTTCTGGTAAAAGCCGGAACGATTCTTCCTCCTACGATGCTAATGAGTAACACCACCGTTCCGATGGCCCCTCGGATACTCCACTGTTCGGGAGGGATGACATTTCTTACTTCCAGGTGATAGATCAAATTAAATACCAACAGCAATCCCACGCATCCGAGTATGATGTAGTTGCGCCGATTCCCGGCCAAATACAATTCTCGCCACAGCACGGCGACCACCAGCATCAAGTACGACAGGTCACCTATGATGGTGACTATGGCTGGCAGATCATTACCAAACAGCATCACCAATCGACCGATACCCCAGAGCGCACAGAGCGCGATCAGGGTCATCCCGTGTATCGGCGGTCGACCGGTCCAATTGGCCACCGCGGTAAACAGGAAACCACCAATACCGGCAGCCACAAATCCATACAGCATCTCATGACTATGCCACATCACCGGATTTTGCTCAGCCAGATTAAGAAATGGTTGCCAATAAAGGTGGAGTAACCAGAGCAAAATAATCAGCGGTGCATACAGACCCGCCAAAAGGAACAAGGGACGAAAAGCTATGCTGAAGAAAAAATGATTCATAATCCTGTGCTTCGATCAGGGCACCCCTGACTTACTGTCTCAGCCAGTGAAGAAAAAACCGGAACCCTGGTGTAAGAGTTCCGGCTCCAACTTGACCGGAGTTACAATTTAATAAATATCTTTTCTGGTATTGTATATATTGAATTTGCCTGTCGGTGTCACCAGACGACTGTCCTTGATAACGTGCTTGAGTTTTCGCGTCTTGTCATCAACGATAACCAGAGCAGATATTTGCTCCTTACCATTCCATACGGAGAACCAGACTTCATCACCGGCCATGTTATATTCCGGCTGCACGACACGCTTGGGGCCTTCACCCACATCAGCCCACTCGGCGATGGGAAGCACCTCGTATCCACCGTCAAGGTTATTCACATCAAACACGGCAACGGCCTGGCTGATTTTAGGATCAGGATTCAAGGGGGCATCCACCCAGAGATTACTGGACTTCGGATGGGTCTTCACAAATAGTGAACCGCCTCCCATACCCTTCAATGTACGCACAACTTTCCAGGCATGTTTTTTATGTTGCACCGGGTCTGTACCGATCAGGCTAATGTTGGCATTACCCAGAGCGCTGGTTGCCCAGACGGGCCCATATTCCGGATCAGTGAAATTTGCGCCACGACCGGGGTGAGGTATTTCCGTGACATCAATTAAAGCTTCTACTTTTCTGTCTTTTGAATCGATCACTGCAATCTTATTGGACTTGTTGGCAGCGGTCAGAAAGTATCTGTGGGTAGAATCCCAGCCACCATCGTGCAGGTATCGCGCTGCTTCCAGAGTAGTCTCGGTAATGGCATTTATATTGCTGTAGTTTACCAGCAATACCTTACCTGTCTCCTTAATATTGACGATAAACTCGGGATGTTGATGTGACGCCACAATGGCAGCCACGCGGGGTTCAGGATGATATTCCTGTGTATCGACCGTCATACCACGGGTAGAAACAATCTTCATCGGCTCGAGTGTGTCACCTTTCATCAATACATACTGTGGTGGCCAATAAGCACCGGCGATAGCCAACTGATCTTCATAACCCGGGTATTTGGATGTTTCAACTGATCGGGCTTCCATACCAATTTTTATTTCTGCCACTATGGCTGGAGGATCCATGAACAGATCGATCAACACCACTTTTGCATCTCTGCCGATGGTGTAGACATAGCGCCCTGAATAAGAAGGACGTGAGATGTGAACAGCATAACCTGTGTCCACAATACTCACAATCTCTTTACTTGCGCCGTCAATAATCGCCACCTGACCGGCATCCCGGAGCGTGACGGAAAACATGTTATCGGTGTCATACTCATGTTGTTTTTCCTTGGGTCTGTCCTTTACAGGAACCACCAGCTTCCAGGAATCCAGCATTTCACGCATGCCCCATTCCGGAGGTTGCGGTGGCTCATGCTGCAGGAACTTCGCCATCGTTTCGATCTCTGCATCGGTCAGATCACCTGAAGAACCCCAATTTGGCATACCGGCAGGAGTACCGTAGGCGATCAGTGCTTTCAGATACTCAATCCCTCGCTGTTGCGTGATATCCGGTGTCAGTGCTTTACCGGTTGCGCCTTTTCGCAGTACCCCGTGACAACCCGCACAACGCTCAAAGAATATTCTGGAAGAGGACTCAAACTCAGCCTCAGTAAGATCCGGCGCGCCGGGAGTGATTCTCATCTGTACATCTTGAAGCGGTATCGGCGCACCCTTGTATCTCATCTCTGCACCGCTGGTTCCCGGGTGATCGACAGTTTCTTCTGCGCCTTGCACAGCTCCTGCCTGCAGCCAGATCACCAGGGATAATACGGTCACTATCATTCTCATAGTTCCATCCTCTTGTTGTGAATTCCACACATCGCAATCTACTTCAATATGCATATTCCCAGGTTGATTGAAATCAATATGGGGTATATTCAGGGGTATTTCTTAACCGGTTCTTGCCCGGATTCCCGGTGCGTGGGGGTGAGTTCCTTTGCGGACAGGAACTAACTTCCACCACGGTTGAAGTCATCGCTATTTTATTCGACTTCAGTCGTGGGGACTATTTTTATTCTTCTCTCCCGCCGTTCACGCCTCTCTCTCTGTGCAACCATCTCGGGACATTTGTGCTCATCCCAGTAGGTCGCCTGACATTCCAGGCAATAGTGGCACTCATTTTCAATGATCTCACCGGTGATCTTGATCGCGCCAACGCTACACTCGGTTGCACAGGTATAACAGGGTGAGCCACACTGTTTGCGACGGCGTAGCCAGTCGAATATCCGCAAGCGTGTACCAATGCTCAGGGCAGCGCCCAGTGGGCACAGGTACTTGCAATACAATTTGGTATTGAAGATTGCCAGTATCACCAATCCCAAAGCATATGCAACAAACCACCACTCTCTCTGAAATCGCAGGGAAAAGACCGTCTTGAATGGCTCAACCTCGATAAAGGGGGATACCATGGCAATAGATTTCAGCGATAATCCCAATAAAACCATCAAAATCATATACTTAAATGCCCACAGTCGTTCGTGAACCATGGTGGGGAAGTCGTAGTGCTTGAATTTGAGTCGCTCCGACAACTTCTGGATCAATTCCTGCAGGGCACCAAAAGGGCACAGCCAGCCACAATAGACCCCCCTCCCCCAGAGCAACAAGCTAAAGGCAACATACGACCACAAGACGAAAATGACAGGATCCACCAGGAAGGTGTCCCAGGAAAATCCCCGTGCCATTACCTGAGTGAACGTAAGAATGTTGACAATGGACAGTTGCGCCAGGCAAATGTAGCCGATGAATACCAGGGTATAGAGCAGGTATCCGATTCTCAGAAACTTGAACAATCTGGTTCGAACGACCAGCCAATCCTGAAAAAACAGCATCGCCGTTAACAACACGAGTCCTATTAACAGTACCAGGATCTGCCAGCTCTTGTCCTCCCAGTTCTGTATCCAGATTTCAGACTCGTCCGGGACCTCTATGTCACTTAACTGTCTGGAGGTTATGACCTTTCTGGCTGATTCCATAATGGATCGGTGCAACACCATTGCCGTAATCGTCGCACCGGTAATACCATCTATATTTTTATAGCCCTGGCGTTTTTGTCTACCTACTTTCACCCGGCCGATGCCGGTGAGCCCCGCATACTGATTGATGTAGGTAGCCAGATCTTCATCAGATACACCGATCACAAGAATGGGTTCCTCGTGAGAGATAATGATCACCCCCTGGATGACGCCATCGTGACTGACTCCCACCAGTGCCCTGATGGGTCTACCTGAATAGGCAGGGATGGGAAATATCTCGTCGATGAAAAATACATAACCCAACAGGGAATCCCCTGCGAAGACAGCCTGCGCGGCTACTTCACCCCGTTTTGCCTTGACCACGTCAGCAGTCGGAAACAGGGAGAGAACAGAATCCAGTGGTGCATTCGAGAGTTCAGAGTCTGCCAAAGAAATCTGACTCAACAGAGACAGGAACAACAGCAGAATCACATTTCTCATTCAGATATTCGCATGGGTCTAGTAAGATGCCGGCACCATAGTTCAACGAAAGGATCATGATCTTGATTTTAATCAAGATTTATGAAAAGGGAATATTTGACGGTTAGTCAATGCAGGATAATGGCGAGGGCAATCTATGACATCAAAGGCAACCAACCACTATCCGAGGCAGTTTTTCTTTCTGCTCAACTGCATCGCGCTACTGTTTACGCTGGTTATTATCCTGCTGAGTGCTCACATCAGGTTGGGTGAATCCGGACTCGGGTGCGACCCCTGGCCATCCTGCTATGCGCAGTCCACCTTTCAGGATACCACCCAGGGATTGGAGATTCCGTCAGGCGACTACCGGGAACTGCGTGCATTGCATCGGTTATTTGCCAGTTTACTGGGTATCTGCGTTGCCATCATTATGCTCATAGCCGTCCGGTATCGGCGTGCTATATCCCCCCTGCTGCCTGTACTGATGTTTCTGGTGGTGCTTTTTCTGTCGGCACTCGGTGTCACCACCCCAACCCGCACCTATCCGGTTGTCACTCTCGGTAACGTGCTGGGAGGTATTGTTCTAATTGCGCTGATCTGGCGTCAGCTTCTGGCTCTCAGACCAAAGCATAAAACTCCCGGGCCGCAAAGATTGATACGACTGTTAGCCGCGACCCTCGCGATACAGATTCTCACCGGTATCTGGGCGAGCGCGAACTATACTGCCAGCGCCTGCCCGAATCTGCTGACGTGCGATTTTATTGCAAATGCCGCGGAGAATCTGACGGCCAGCTTTGACTTATCCCGACAGCTGGAACTGGATGTGACGGGTGAGCTGGTATTCAGTGGACATATGAACACCATTGCATTCATGCACCGCCTGGTCTCTGTCGCTTTATTGTTAGTGGTAACGGTTACTTTCCATGTTATAAGACGAAACTATCCAGCCTTGATGAAGCCGATGCTGATAGTGGTCACATTATTCGCCGCTGAACTCTTGTTAGGTGTCGTTAATATCATGACAGAGATGCCCTTGTGGACGAATACTCTTCACAACCTCCTCGCCGTTGTCTTGATGCTCTCTACAATCTACCTGGCTCTGGCAGCATCGAATTCGACCCGCGCCGGGCATACAATCTAGTATTGGTCCTGCTATAATCAATGTATGGAATTTATACTCTTTACGGCGTGCGGTATCGCCTTGTATTTCGGTGCGGGTGCGGCCCTGAACTTTATTGAGTCAGTCCATGGCGATCCGATTCCGCATCGCAACATAGTATTCTTTGTGATCATTTCGATTATGGCGGTGGTGCTGTTCCAGGCTATTCAGTTATATTACTACGCAAGCTCAGGCTGAGGCATTTGCGCTGTGCGTCTTATCCGGAGTGGTGAGAGCCTTAACCACTATGACGATGAAAATTAAACCGCCGATTGCCGAGATCAGACCGCCTAATCCCATTAAACCCATGCCTGCCACACGCCCTATCGAGTCCAGCGCCTGCGCTGCACCAGCAACCTTGCGTTCAACACCGTAACCGCCAGACCAGACCAATCCAAAAATATGCAGAAACTGGCCTGTCGCATAAGCCCACAACTGCAGTCGGGCCAGCCTGAAATTGACATTTGGATATCCCAGCCTGGGCAATAAGTCATAGCTGACTCCCATCAAAGCCAGGGTAACACCGACAATACAACCATGGTAGTGTGCCGGTATTGTGACATTGCTGCCTTCAATCATAAATCCAATTACACCACCTGCACCAAAGAGTACCAGGGAAGTAAGCAGTGCCGCATGTGCTGAGCCCTGCAGGTCAGACTCTGGTTTCTTTTGCAGCAGCGCGTAGTAAACGGCTGCGCCAAGGGGAACAACAGCCAAACTGCCACCATAACTCATCATCCAGGTAAACATCTCACGATGCAGAATGTCGGTTACCTCATAGGCATAGTAAATCGGAACAGCCGGAAATACAGACAGCAATCCAACCCCGAGTATGACCAAAACGACCCGGGGGCTCAGTGGCAATGTCATGCCGGCGCTTGACGATAACCACAACCAGGCAACCATCATTAATAAAGTATAGGTGTATTGCAGTACATGGCCGCCACCCCAAAACAACAGCTCATAATAAACTTCGCTGACCAGTTGCTTTGGCAATGCCAGGTATGACCAGGCAAATGCTGCCAGCGCAGCAAGGGTTGTAATAGCCGCACAGTAGAGACCGAATCCAATCACACCCTGACCACTGATAACTTTCCCGACCGGCGGCATAGCGCTCATGCTGAACACAACCTGTAGTCCTATACCCACGGCAAATAGCAATAAGCCAGCTAGAAAAAGCGGATCGTCCAATACGGGTATGTAGTTGCTCATTAACGGATTGGCACTGCCTAAAAATGGCGAAACTGTGATAATAAGCGTACCCGATAAAACAATTGCAAATATCGATTTGGACAACCGATGCAGGATTGGTCTGGCGTTGAGACTCCACAGCACACCAGCAAACGACAAGATCCATACCAGTACGGACAAGTTCACGTGAAGAACCAGCGCCGTGTGGAAAAAATCTGCGAAAGGAATTAATTCACCGATGGTCGGAGTTCTTGCGAGCACCAACAGGACAGAAAATATCCCGGCGCCAGCCAGTGCGACTACTCCCAGCCATAACCAGACGACGGCGAGTTTTCGCCGCTCATCTTCAGGAACCGCAAGAGTATATTCAACTGGAAGTAGCGTTTGTGTCTGCTGAGTTTTTACCTTGGTAAAGCGTAAATCCATTATTAAATTCCAAAGCTACCGATTCTGAAGGATTGATAGTAATTTCTCGTTCGTAAGTGTATGTGGAATTTTGGTCCCCCTGACTATCATTTACCACCAGGGTTATCCGCACTTTTCCTGCCTCCACGCGGAAATTCCGGTATTCCGCGGAAATCCCGTCATTGTGTAAACCGGCAGGCAAGACCGATTTGTCCAGTACCAGTCTATCGTCCAAAGACAAGCGCACAGTGACGGGTGATCTTTCGCGCGGACAGATCATAGGCACTCGCATATTGCGGGGTAATTTTTGTTGTGCCTCGGGATCGGGCCTGGTGCATTCCCCTATTAATTTGCCGGAATGACGGATTATTAGCTTGAGTTCTCCATGGGTATCCGGCAGGTATTCGAACTCTGGCACTTCTGCGAAATAGCCGATGAAAATCATCAACCCAAGATAGAACAGCATTTGTCCCAGAATCATTTTTATACTGATCTTCTTAGCCATCAGCTCGATTCCTCCGACAATTCAACCCGGTCTTCCTGATTGGATTCTCTGGCTCGGTGTTCAGATCGCAGCTCAGCCAGCTTTGCGGCCACCTCCTTTTCTCCGCTCAACCCTGACCAGAGCATTGTGGTTTTCTGCCTTACGGCAGCAGTTTTTATGTGTGGATTTCTCAGATTGTTAACGCGTTGTTCCATAAGATCATTGCCTGTCCGATGAAAACAGTTGTCCTCAGCACAACCGGTAAGCAGGACATCAGCTATGTGCTCTCTTTTAACCAGGAAATCGATGTAGGATGGCGGCAATTGTGCAATACACGGCAGGCTGATGGTGATGGTTGAATCATCGGCGAACGCATCAAGCCTGGTACCATGGTCACATCCAAAGATGACTATTTTCTCTTTCCCCGTCAGATCGAACAGTTTCTCACGCGTATCATCCAGCAGGGTCCGGATTTTCCTGTCCGGCAGATTGATACCGCTATGAAACAGATTGATGGTCTTGAACGGTGTCGCGGAAGGACAGGCCCCGGCACATATACCACAAGAAACGCATTGGTCACCCAACACCACAGCCTGACGCATGCCTTTCTTATAATCGTGATCTTTCATGATGATCGCATCATAGGGACAATCGGCATAACACCAGCCACAGCCATTACAAAAATCAGGATCAACCTCGGCAACCGCTTCCTTGTCGCCTTCGAACACAAAGGGCAGGAGCACAAGAGTAGCTGTAAAAGCTAACAACATGAGCCATACAGGACCCGCCCCCCATCGGTTGATCAGCGGGTAGAAATTCAGATAGAACCAGTCAAAACCGAGCCGGGTGATGGAACGGCTGAGATCGGCCTGATCGAGGCTTTCCGCTGGCCAGATGATCGATAACGCCAGCAACGCCAGGCCGATTCCGATTGCGAGCCCCTTTGCAGGATTGGACTTGGAATCGCTTACCCGCATTATATGAATAAACATTCCCAGTAGCAGAGCCAAAGGAACGCCGATATGCAGGAAAATCAGCAAAGAAAAAAATCGATCGCTGAGGGTTTCCGGATGCGCAAAACCGAATGCCAATGGTTCGGTGGAGATATTAATCCAGTCAAAAAATTCTGCGGTGGTGATGGCTATGTATTGTGCACGCTCATCCCACACCAGCCAGTAACCGCCAATCCCGGCTGCGAACATCAACCACAGTAACGGCACCCCTGATACCCAGGAAAAGGTTCTGGCTCCCTGGAACCGCTTCAGAATAAGTTCACGAATCATGTGCAGCGTCACAAAGACAACCAGCGCATCCGATGCATAGCGATGCAGACTCCTGGCAATCCCGCCTGCATACCATTGATCTTCAGTGATGTACTCCATCGACTGCCAGGCGCCATCAATGCTGGTTTGAAAAAAGATAAACAGATACAAACCGGATACTGTGACAATCCAGAACATATAAAAACACAAAGCGCCCAGGGAATAGAGTGGATTCCAACTGGTAGGAAACGCCTTGTTTAGTATCTGTTCAGTGGTAGTTAATGCTTTCAGGATGCTACGACTGTTCATGCATATGGCCAGGCTAATCTTCAGGTAGATTTAAGGGTTTTTCTCCATTCTTTCTGCAGTTGATAACCGAACAACCCCACGCACATGATACCAATAAAGGTACCGATAAAAATGGAATAATCGATATAATAACGTTCATTCTTGGCGTCATATACAGTACAAAACAGCCGCACTTTATTGACCACATTTTGCAGCAGGCTGGCTTCTGCAGATTCGCCTAAAATCAGTTCCTTGAGTGGTTCAAACAACAACGGCATTTCGAAATTTACGCCATAAACCTGCCGGTATACTTCTCCATCTGCTTTGACAACGGTGGACTGAATCAAGTGATCAAATCCGTGGGGAGCGCTGAAAAACTGAAAACCGAAATCCTTGACTAATTCACTGATGGTCTCAGCATCAGTACT
>JASJXV010000010.1 GCA_030123805.1 Gammaproteobacteria bacterium | reverse complement strand
AGTAACCACCTCGGGCTTCAAATCCGGTGGGCCGCATCCGGTGGGCCGCATCCGGTGGGCCGCATCCGGACAGCTACTGGTTAGTTCCTGCGCCCGGTCACCTGAATGGCTGTACCGGGTGTAATTTGAGCGAGGTTATTACCGAAAAGAACATCCGTTCCCGGTTCAAGTCCTGCGTAAACTTCGACTCGGTCGGTGTCCAGTTCCCGGGTGCGAACAGAGACTTTTCTGGCAAATCCATTATCATTGACGAATACATATGGGGAACTGCTGCCCCTGATTGCATGACGAGGTAAGACAAGTGCGGAACGTCGCTCGGGATAGATTTCCACCCGCACAAACAATCCGGGTTTGATTTCATACATATCATTTGAAATACGGATTCTAACTTCCAGAGTGCGGCTCTGTTGATCTACCCGGTCATTGATTACGTGAATTTCGCTGTGATAAAACTTACCCAAACCGTCAACAAAAACGCGGGCAGAAGTTCCCAGATGAATCCGGTTCAAATAAATGTCTGGCACCGTTACCACCGCCTCAACTGTGTCTATCTTCTGGATCTGCAGAGCAGTGCTTCTGGCCCCTGGCATATTGCGAATATAGGAACCTTCGTTGATTTCTCTCTGAGTGATGACACCATCAAAGGGAGCTTTACCCGTTGTGTCCGCCAGATTTTGTTGTGCCTGAGCCAGTTGTGCTTCAGCTATTCCCAATTGCGCCCCGGCGATTTCGTGGCGCGTACGTGTATTGTCCAGAACCTCTTGTGAGACGGCGCCACGCTTTCTCAGCCCCATATTTGTTTTTAGATCCTTGGCGACATTCCTGAATTCCGCCTGAGCAAGCGTCAACGAATGCTCCAGTTGGCGAACTCTGAGTTGAATATCAGTTCGCCGAAGTTGGAACAGAGGTTGATCCTTCTTCACTCGATCGCCAACCTTGACGAAGACCTTCTCAACGAGTCCGCTGACGATGGGAGAGATATTGGTGGTTTGGTCGGCATGGATGGTGCCTGTGGTCAGGATGGGTTCGAGAAGATCAATCTGTTTAACCCGAGTGAGGGATATGGGAATAATACTATCTGTGGTCAGAGAGGGATTACGATTGAAGGCACTCACTTCTGTCTCGCCACAAGCCGTCATCAGGAGCAGTGTAGGGACTGCCAACCCCAGCAGGAATGAGTAAAAAGAAGCGTTCATATTGGTGTTATATTGTCCAGTCCCGGGATCAAGGTTTCGGGTCAAGAGAGCAAGAAAATGCCTTCCAGGTTGATACAAACGTCGCAAGAAGAAATTTTAGTATCAGTACATATAGTATCATATAATACCAACTAGTGCATGTCCGGCTTCAAAGTTCGAGGCGGTTGGTTCTTTTTGCAAGTGAATGAAACCAATGACTACCATACTGAATGTATCGCAGGGCTGAGAGACAGAAGACGATTTCCGGACAGGAACTAACTTAATCGTTGCATAATTCTGATCAAATGATAAAAGGTAGCCAGGTATGTACTCTGCCACAGGACAACATTTTCTGGAAACAGACCCCACCCGGGAGGAAAACCTGCCGATCCTGATTAATGATGCCGGTTTGCTTTACAGGAGATATTTCAATAGACAGGTAAAAAAGCTGGGGCTGACTGCAGCCCAGTGGGAAGTCTTGAGTTATATATATCGACGGCAAGGATTAACGCAAACCGAGCTTGCGGATTTACTGGCGACCGGAAAATCCCCTCTGGGTAAAAAACTCGACTCGCTTGAAGCAAAAGGTATGGTGGAAAGAAAAAGTGACGAAAATGACCGAAGAGTAAAGCGTATTTATATGACGCATAAGTTAGATTCACTGGAGGATGAGTTAAGAGAAGTGGTTGATAATATGGTGTTACTGGCCGCCGAAGGCATAAGCAATCCGGATCTCGATCAGATACGAGCCTGGTTGAGAATTATGATTTCCAATCTGACTAATGCATTGAGTGATGATCCTAAAAAGGCTGATTTACCATGAGATTAGGCAGTGCTGGATGCAGATGCCGTACTTTTCTGCTTGTTTTATGGTTGACACTGCTTGCATCGGCTACCGCATATGCAGCGGATAGATATGTGGTCGTAGGGAGTTTTAGCAAGTTGGAGTCGGCCCTTGAAGCTGCTGAGAGGTTGGGGCAACAACTGGGCGAAAACCTGGATGTTGCGTCAGTCGTGCGTGATGATGGAATCCTCTACAGAATTGTTTCAGGTCCATATGATCAGGAAAAGGCGATCAGCGCCAAATCAAAGGCAAGGCAGTTGGGTATTTCCGGCGCCTGGTTGTGGACGGATAGTAGTTCAGACAACATCCTGGTTGCGATCGACGCTGCACCTGTGGCAGAGGAGGATGACCCTGCCCGCATAGCACCCCGGATAGACGCCAAAACCCTCGAGAGTACGGAAGTTGTGGCAGTAAAGCAGGACAAAATCAGTCTAAGAGAAGCTGTGCAGATGGCACTGGAGCGAAATCTTGGTTTGCTGGCTAGCAGACAACAACTTGCAGCCGGTGAAGCGGGGGTGCGCCAGGCAAAAGCCGGGTTGTATCCCAGCCTCATATCATCCATACAGCAGACTGCCATAGATCAGGATAGAGCTGAAGCAAGTTTTGGTATCGCACCGGAATTCCGCACCACAGCCTCTCTCAAACTTAGGCAGGTCATCTACTCAGAAGATATAAAGGCAACCTATGAAATTCAGAAAATGTTGCAATCAGCTCTGACCAGTGATCAACAAGGCATTGTGTTGGATACTATCCTGAATGCCAGTTCCAGTTATCTGGCACTGTTGCGCTCAAAATCACTGGCACGCATCTTTGAGGATGATCTTCGATTGACCGACTCCAACTATGAACGTGCGAAAATTCGATTGGAACTCGGTGTTGCCAACAAGGCAGAAGTGTACCGTTGGGAAACTGCACAGGCGAGCTCAAGAAAAGATCTCGTGTTGGCACAAGCAGCGGTAGAGCGGGCAAAAATAAATCTCAACATGGTCTTGAATCAACCATTAGGTAAGGAATTTGAGACAATTAACCCTACTCTTGAGGACAGCTATCTGATGATGGCTGATCCAATTGTATGGGAACGACTCAAGAACGACTCTCGTCAAAGGGAGCTCAAAAATTTCCTTGCCGCTGAAGCGTTACTATTTGCACCGGAACTGACATCGCTCAGAGAGAAACAGGCTGCGCAACGCCGGGCTCTTAAGGCGGCACGGCGTAGTATTACTTTCCCGAGTGTTGCTTTCATTGTTGATGGATCCAAGTATCTGGCAGATGAAGGTAAGGGTACCGAGCAACTAAGCATCGACATTCCGGGAACTCAAACACGATTTGGCGGAGCCACAGATAATGTCGAGTGGAGTGCTGCAATTGTTGCCACATTGCCACTTTATGCGGGTGGTGAGCGCTTTGCACGGATAGAAAAAGCCAGAGCGCAATTGGCACAAATTGATTTATTATATGATGATGCCCTTTTAAAAACACAGGCTGCGGTTTTAAGTAAAACAGTCGATGTGCGAGCCAGTCTGAAAAATATTGACCTGTCACAAGATGCTGTCAGGGCGAGCAGGAACAATCTACAACTGATCATAGATTCTTATGAACGGGGAGTCGTTACCAACATAGACTTGCTGGACGCACAATTTGCCCTGTTATCCTCGGAGTTATCTGCGGCCAATACTGTGTATGATTTTATTCTTGAGTATTTACGGCTACAAAGGGCAGTAGGGAATTTCGATATTGTCAGTACACCGGATCAAATCGTCAAAGCTCGACAGAGGATGGATCAGTTTTACAGATGAAAGAACCTGGTGTGTTCAGGATATCTTTTGGGGGGCTCTCGCGATTTGCTTCGCAAACCGCTGCCGCTGTCGAAAGTTTGACTGCGTCAAATTTCGACTATATCGCGATTTGCCCGCGGCGGCGGACCGTCGCAAACCGCTGCCGCAAAAAATTTGGCTTCACCAGATTATGGCCTGGCTACTTTCATGAACCAGGCAGGTACGACTGCCAAGAAAAACACAACCCCGATAGCCATAAACCCATCCCGAAAGGCCAGGACGCTGGCCTGGTTGTAAATGATCCGCGCAAGAAAGCTTCCGGTAGTGGCTTGTTCGTATAACGCAGGCAGCCCGTAAGAGGCCAGCAATTCTCTTAAGGTAACAATCATCTCGAGCGTATTTGAGGTGAATGATTGTGAGACTGCCAATTCGTCACTGTACAGGGAGGTACGGCTTGAAACAAAAATAGCCACAGCATTTACACCGAAGGCGCCACCGAGTTGTCTCAGGAAATTAACAGCTCCGGAACCCTGGCTCAGCTGGCTTAAAGGTAACGAATCCAGAGATGCCGCATTGAGACACGGAAAGATCAGTGCAAGACCAACCCTGCCGAGTATGAACCAGTAGATCAATTGAATGAAGGGCGTGTCGATATTTATATCCCTGAGTACAAAACAGGAGAAACCGAAGCAGATCAGGCCGAGAATAATCAGGTTGCGCGGCTGGGTCCGGTCGCTGATATAACCTGCAACTGGAAACATCAAGGCCATGGCTATACCGGCTGGCAACATCATCAGACCGGAGTCGAGTGCTGGCACGCCCTGAAGAATCTGCAGGAAGAGAGGTAGCAGATATGTGGATGCAAACAGACCGGCACCGATAACGACCGTAACAATTGCGGCGGCCACAAATCTGAGATTGGTGAACAGGCTTAGATCCAGCATGGGATCGTCAATCTGAAGTTCCCACCAGATAAACAAAACGCCTGTGATAAATGCACATGCCAGGCAGGTAACGATGTAATCCGAAGCCCATCCATATTCCAGCGAATCCGATAGGCCAGTGAGGAGCGCCACGAGAAATATCGACATGAGTAAAGTTCCGATCCAGTCAAACGCTGGTGTTGGTCCCTGGGGATCCCGATTTGGCATAAACATCATTGCCATGGGGATGGACAACAAACTGAGAGGAATGCCAACAAAAAAAACATAACGCCAGTTATATGCATCAATCAGGTAACCACCGAGTGTGGGTCCCAGTGCCGGAGCAAGCATGACTCCCACCCCGAATATGCCCATGGCCATGCCGCGGTTTTGTGCAGGAAACACCTGATAGTTAATCAACATTGCGATTGGCATGATGAAGCCTGATGCTGCTCCCTGCACGGTACGGGCTATAATCAAAACTTCAATGGATGGTGCAATTCCGCCGATAATGGTGGCAACGAGGAATATGGTCATTGACAACGCAAAAATAATCCGCATTCCCAGAACGTTAACCGCCCAGGAAGATAACAGCATGGTGATTGTTCCCGCTGCCAGAAAGCCGGTAGACAGCCATTGCGCTTCATTCTGCGTGACGCCAAACGACCCCATAATTTCCGGTATGGCAACACTGATAATGGTGCTTGAGAGCAATGTGCTGAACATCGTCAGCATCACCGTCAGGACCGCAAACCACCGGTAGTTCCGGCCATAGATCTCAAACATTTCAATTATGGCAGGAGATGCCTCTATGCCATCTGGTATTCTGCTTTGGTTAGCTGCTGTCAAATTCCAGTTCCACCATCATGCCTGGTTTGAGCAAATTGTCTATCTGATCGATAGACACATGAACCTCAACTCGTTGTGTGATCTTGGTGAAATTCCCGCTCGGGTTGGGATTGGGAAGTAACGCAAATTGACTGGTCGCTGCATTGCCGATACTGGAAACTTCACCCCTGAAAACCCGGTCTGGGTACGCATCTACCAATATGTTTACCGGTGTGCCGACCTGAATGTGTCGGATCTCGGTTTCCTTGACGTTCGCTTTGATCCAGATGTTGTCCGGGTCATGTGAAACCAGTATACGTTGACCCCGGGAAACGTATTCTCCCGCATTGACAAACGTCTCGTCGATATAGCCATTAATGGAACTGCGAATAATATGGTCATCCAGATTCAGGAGTAACTGATCGCGCTTGCTATTCGCCACCGCTATTTTGTTGGTAATTATCTTCAGTTGGTTTTCCAGAACGTCAACCCGTGCCAGGTTTGCTTCAGCTTCCAATAAAGCGGCGCTGGCAATAGCGACTTCCGCGTCCATGCGGTTTCTCTGCTCCCTGCCGCGTTCAAAGTCAGATTTCCGGCTTTCCCAAATTTCGCGGCTGATGATCTGTTCGTCAAGCAATAACCGGGCACGTTGCCAGTCGCTTTCTGTCTGGGCGAGCGTAACCTTCACCTCTGACAAGGCAGCTTCTGCAGCCCTGAATTTTGATCTCTGTGCTTCGAGTCGGGTATCTGCTTGCCGTGCCACCAGGTGTTTCTGGGACTCGACTTGTGCGTACTCCGCTTCGATGGTTTTCAGTTGTGCGTCCAGTTCCGCTAATCGAAGCCTGGCCTCCCGCTGGTCAATCCTGGCGAGTACGGAATCGACTCGTACAAACTGGCCTTCTTCAACCGGAAATTCGTCTATCCAGCCTGAGATACGGCTACTGACAGCAATCATGGTAGAGGCAATTCGGGCATCTGAAACGTAAACATGGCCAGCCCGTTGGTAGAACCAGTTTGCCAGCCATAAAGTACTCATAATCAGGATGAGCGTGGCAGTTATATTGGTCTTGTTGTACATGGAAGGTCTTGCGGGTAATTGGCTACCGGGGGCAATGCTTTCCGCGGCGATTTCTTTTAGTTGTGCAGACATGTCATTACTCCCTGCCAATTGCTGGTGCCAGGATTCGATCGAGTACTCTTACGCAGGTTTCCAGATCCTCATCAGAAATATCAGCAAGTATTCGCGTTCTGGTGCTGGCAGCGATATCAAGCAATTGGGAAAGCACGGGTTCGGCTGAATCCGTCAGATGCACAGTTTTTCCCCTCCGGTCGTGCACCGCAAGCTTGCGTACAATAAGATCCTGATCCTCTAACTTGTCCAGTAATCGAACCAGTGTCGGCCCCTCAATTCCCAGTTCATTGGCAAGGTCCTTTTGCATGATGTCTTCACTTGATTTGTAGAGGAAAAAAAGTACTCGCCAGGTCGCATCAGTGACCCCAAGCGGTTTGAATACCGAATCCAGTTCCAGCCGCATTTTGTTGCGTGCCCGGAACAGCTTGAATACAAAGTCTTCCCGGGCTATCGACGGGCGGTATACTGCCCTCGGTTTTTCCATCATTGGGGTTTTAGTCATAGTGGTATCAGGCATAATATTATATAGCACTCAATTGAAATAATTAGCAAGCTAACATTTAGGAATCTAATTATACGCCAAGCAGTTATATCGCTTCAACAACCAAAATCGAACTTCAGTAGTCCCGAGGTGTCTACGCGACCCAATCCCTGCCTTAGTGGCTATTTCTGCATCACTCGGAGTTTTAATTTGGGCTGTTTCAGTTACATTCAGTTATAATTTGCACTTCAATCGTCCGCCAGCGTAAGTTGGATCTGGAAGAGTTGATTCCCCAGCATATATTCGATTTTATTTTAAAAAAGGCAATCTTTATAATGAGTGGCATTCTCAAGTCAGTACTTGATCACCTTGATCTTGAGCGGATCGAGACCAACCTGTTCAGAGGCACAAATGTGGTGATGGGAAGTCCTCGGGTTTTCGGGGGGCAGGTGATTGGTCAGGCGCTCGTAGCTGCTTCGCGTACGGTAGAAGACAGAGCTGCTCACTCATTACATGGTTATTTTCTCCGACCCGGAGATCTGGAACATCCCATAATTTACGATGTTGATCGAATCAGAGATGGCAAGAGTTTTACCACTCGTCGTGTGGTAGCGATCCAGAAAGGGGAAGCCATATTCAATATGTCCATATCTTTTCAGAAAGCAGAGGAAGGATTGAGTCATCAGATAGAGATGCCGGATGTACCGGCACCGGAAGACCTCCCGTCGGAAACAGAGATGTTCAAGAACATGGTTGATGCGGGATCGCCCGAGATGAAGCAGATGCTGGACAGGGATCGACCTATCGATATGCGAAGGGTTGAGCCGTATAACTATGCGAAACCCGAGAAAAGGCCGCCATTGCAACATACCTGGTTGCGAGCAGCCGATCCTCTGCCGGATGATATTTATGTGCATCAGTGCGTTCTGGCTTACGCATCGGATATGGGAATCCTGTCTACCTGCATGTTACCGCACGGAAAATCGTTCATGAGCGGTATGATGACTGCCAGTCTGGATCATGCCATGTGGTTTCATCGAACCTTTAGGGCAGATGAATGGATTCTGTTCGTCCAGGATAGTCCGACTTCCGGAGGTGCCAGGGGCTTTAACCGTGGCAGTATGTATACAAGAGATGGCATTCTGGTTGCGTCTGTAGCGCAGGAGGGATTAATCCGGCAAATAAGTTAGGGGCTTGTTAACCAATAGATCCGATTGAAATTGAATTCAACGTGGATCGATCTTGTCACAACTGTTTAGATTTGTTGGCTAATGCGGCGCCCTCACCCGAGGGTTGAATCAGGGAAGCGACGCACAGGATTACAGTGTCTGGAACAAGCACCAGTTGTGGCTGCAAATTCTTCACTGTGTAAAGAGATATCAATTAATGCGCTAACCCGGATCGGGAATATGAATTGGTTTGCGTGAAGGCATGTAATAATAAACATGACTATCCAAAAAGAACCACAGACAGACGCATTTCATGTGATGAATTAACTCAGGTGAATAGCTATAATTTCCTGAGTCCAAACAATGTACATATACGTCTATGATGCCTGACTCGTTACGCGGGAAATACCTTGAAGCCATGGGAATTGAGGTTTGGTATAGCAAATCGATAGTGCAGAATACTGATCTACCAGATTCTGTTCCTGTGTCTGAAACTGCAGAAATATCATCGGCTGGTGCGATATCGTCGTTCAATATTCGCATGCTGCAATATCCCGGGTGTTTGATGATCTTTGATCTTGCTGAGCCTGTTGAAACACTTGCTTCGGAACATCAGAGTTTATTGGATGATTTAGCGCTCTCGATAGGAGTCGCGACTACTCAGAGACAACTGTACAGAGAAGACTGGTCCCGGTCTTCCAGGGGAGACCCATCTCAGGTGCTCCGCAAGCGGGTTGGTCAGCTCATCGGTGACAGCAGTACCTGCCTCGTGGTGATGGGTGAAGTCGCCCGGCGTTTGTTGTTCGGCGAACAAACAGGTGCAATGAAAACCACCCGATTTCTGGGCAGGCGTGCGATCGCAGTGATGGGTGTGGATGTGCTACTCAAAGATCCGATCTCTAAAAGATCGCTGTGGCCAAAAATGCAGGAACTGGGATTGGGGAAGTGATCTATGACAAGTCGAGTCCTGTTCCGCAATATGACCATGGCAGATCTTCCCGCCGTCGTGTCGAATGAGAATAGTGCATACTTCAACCCGTGGACGCTGGGTGTATTTTCTGATTGTCTCGAATCGAACTACGATTGCTGGGTGATGGAACGGGAAGGCAACCTGATCGGACACGGAATCCTCAACGTCGCAGCAGGGGAATGCCACCTGTTGAATGTGTGTGTACGGGCTGAATATCAGCGTTCCGGCCTGGGGGCGACGCATGGTTGAGCATTTGCTGCTTCAGGCGGCGAAACGAGAAGCTGAACGCGTCTATCTCGAAGTTCGACCTTCCAATTTGATTGCGTATAAATTGTATATGTCGATGGGATTCAACCAGGTCGGAGTGAAGAAAGGCTACTATCCTGCCGAACAGGGCCGTGAAGATGCCCTGGTGCTGACGCGAGATTTATTGTAAAGAACAGCACCTTTTCAGGCTCACTTTTGCACCAATCGACGCCAGGACCGCCCGTATGATGGCGCAACGGGTCCGATCCCGCAAATTCCATACCGCCAGATGATGTATCCATAGAAGATATCGCGGCCAGGAGTCTGTCGGACTCAGGTGTCCGTGGCGAGGACGGTGCGGTCCGCCGCAGCGGGAAATCGGGTGATACGGCATCCCGGCTGGTTGTTTGGTTATTGGAGGCGAATAGTGGACCCATGTAACGAAAATGAGCAGAAAAATAGGCCGGTTTCCAATCGCCGCAGTAGGATAACCCTAAGTCCGACAGACTCCTCGCGCTGTCCGACGTCCCGGAAAGGGCAGTGGGAATGTTTCTGTGAGTGGCAAACTATCACGCTGTCTGTATAATGCCCGCTCCCGAGATTCGTGACCAGGCATCAATGACTATCCAGGAACAAGTAAACCAGCGGCGTACTTTCGCAATCATCTCACACCCGGATGCCGGTAAGACCACTATTACGGAAAAATTGTTGCTATTCGGCAAAGCCATTCAATTAGCCGGTACCGTCAAAGGTCGTAAATCAGGCCGGTATGTAACCTCCGACTGGATGGAGATGGAAAAAGAGCGCGGTATCTCGGTGACCACTTCTGTCATGCAATTTCCCTACAAGGGTCGAGTCGTGAATTTGCTGGATACACCAGGTCATGAAGATTTTTCCGAAGATACTTACAGGACCCTGACAGCGGTAGATTCTGTATTAATGGTTCTGGATGGTTCAAAAGGTGTTGAAGCACGCACCATAAAACTGATGGAAGTATGCCGTTTACGGGATACTCCCATCGTGTCGTTCATCAACAAACTGGATCGGGAAATCAGGGACCCGATTGAGCTTCTCGATGAAACAGAGGAAATTCTTAAGATCAAGTGTGCGCCCATTACCTGGCCCATCGGTATGGGTGCGAGATTCAAGGGCATCTACCATCTGTATGATGATGAAATACATCTCTACGAGCAGAACAAATCAGATGGTATACCCGATTTTAAGATTATTAGTGGACTGCACACCGAAGCAGCCAGGGCTGCACTTGGCGACATGCTTGATGAACTGGTGGATGAGGTAGAACTGGTGCGGGGGGCCAGCCATGAGTTTGATATACAGGAATACCTGGATGGCAAGCTGACGCCTGTTTATTTTGGCACTGCGTTGCACAATTTTGGTGTTCAGGAAATGCTGAATGGTTTTGTCGAGTATTCACCGGTACCCAGAGACAGAGAGACAGATCGGTCCATAATATCAGCCTACGATGAAAAATTTTCCGGATTTGTTTTCAAGATACAGGCGAATATGGATCCGAAGCACAGGGACCGCATCGCTTTTATGCGGATCTGTTCGGGTTCCTATCAGAAGGGTATGAAGATGAAACATGTGCGTATTGGCAAGGAGATCAGAATCAGCGATGCCGTGACATTTCTGGCGGGTGCACGATTGCATGCAGAGCAAGCCTGGTCAGGGGACATTATTGGGCTGCACAACCACGGGACTATTCAGATTGGCGATACTTTCACCGCAGGGGAAGAGTACAAGTTCCTGGGCATTCCTCACTTTGCGCCCGAGCTCTTCAGACGTGTGCAGCTTCTGGATCCGCTTAAAAGCAAGCAGCTAAGAGCAGGATTGACGCAGCTTTCTGAAGAGGGAGCAACCCAGGTTTTTATGCCATTAAACAGCAATGATCTGATAGTGGGTGCTGTGGGCATACTGCAGTTCGATGTTGTTGCCTATCGTTTGAAGGATGAATACAAGGTGGATTGTCGGTATGAGCCTGTCCCTGTGAATACTGCCCGTTGGGTAGAGTGTGACGATGCATTGATGCTGGCAGAATTCAGGAGAAAGGCAGAAAACAACCTGGCAATAGATAGCGGCGGCCATTTGACCTATCTCGCACCGACCCGGGTCAATTTAGCCTTGACAGAGGAAAGGTGGCCGGATATCAAGTTTCATGCTACCAGAGAACATTGAACCTGCCGTACAAGCTAACATTAATTCATTGCATCAAACCATGTCTTCGTATGGATTTGGTATGTCAATACTGATTGGCTTATCGTATCCCGGCACGATGATTTGAGTGGTGGTCAATTCCAGCTCATGCCCGTCAACCACATCTTTCCCGAAGTGATAGATGGGGGCAGTTTTGCCTGCTATTGTGTCAAGGTCGTACTGTGCGGTTTTTTCTCTGACCGATTCGTTCAATCCGGCATGCCTGATCAAGGCTTTTTTGCCGTACCTTTTCTCCAACATTCTGGTGGTAAAATGTGGTGACAGGATAGCGGCTGTGGCGTTATTGCCGCCGAATCCCTTCGCGTTTATAAATATGGCATCCATGGAATCGGCACCAACTTCCAGATCATCCATTAGAAAGTTGCAATGCGAGTTGTATACATCATCCGCGACATGGTCGATGGTCTTAATTCCCGGAATAATACCATCCTCCCATAAGCCCAGAGCCGCGGCCAACTGATCTCCGGAAGCGCTTGCCAGGGTATGACCCACGTAACTTTTTATGGCTGCGACCGGCCAGTTTTCCAGTCCGAATTTGATCGCCATTTCATTGATGATGTGCGACTCGGTGACCCGGTTTTGAGGAGTACCGGTACCATGGGCATGAATAAAGGTCCTGTTAGCAAGGGCCCTGTCTCCGATGATTGATCTCACCAGACCAATAGCCTTGCCCATCGTTACATAGTTGCCAATGCCCGGACTCGGAATTGACTTTTTGAATCCATCCGCGTTTACAAATACATCAGCGACTGATGCGTAAATTGTAGCGCCTAACTCCAGAGCCAATTCATCGTCAAAAAGAACGAAGAATTGTGCTCCTTCAGCCAGGGTGAAACCGCAGTTATCCGAAAAGGGTCGACAAGCTCTGCGATAGTCTGGTTCACCGTCCTCTAGACCTTCCAGACTGAGCAGCACTTTATCCTCAGCCAATGCACCCATAGTGCGGTAGCCTTCAATGACTTCCGGAATAAGCGGCGCTTCACTTGACCCAACTACCACGACGCGGTACTTACCTGACCTGATATCGTTGAATCCCTGTCGCAAGTTGTACAACAGTGTAGCGCAGGCGCCAATATTCGCAGCAGTTGTACCAATATTGCCCAGAATATATGCGTTGACAAAATCTGCGGGCATTTCGGACAAGCCCAATGGACAATTCTTGGATGTGATTCTTTTCCCTAACAATTCGGACTGCAGCATGCCGCCGGAACCATAGGTATCTAACTGCCCCATTGCACTACTCGCATACACCGAGATTTGATCGGCAGGGACTCGTTGTCTGATCAGGTCCCAGTCGATGCCTAAAGACTGAATTGCATCGGATGCACCGTAGACGGTTAGCTGTAAACCTCTTGGGTGATGGCGGGATTGATAGAGTGATTCCGGATCGAATCCGGTGGGCAATTGTCCTCCTGAATGTACCTTGGAATTTCGATAGTCCGGAAATAGTACGTGCAAAGGTTCTGATGTCTCCACCAACACCCGACCGTCACCGGAGGTATCCCGATCAAGATCTTGAACCTGCCAGGTCGTTGGAATAACACCGGGCAAATGTTTTCGCGCCAGGGTGAAGGAAACAGGTTCATTGTCTCTGGACGCCAGGACAGCCGTTTTTTGCATATAAATTGCGCTGGCATCGAACAGATTGGTTTCCATCTTTCGAATCAGCGTGTGATCTTTTATAAACTGACGTTTATCATCCGTCAGGGGTTCCTGCTGAATGCCCATAAGAGCAGCCAGGCTACTATAGGTATGATCGGCTTTGTCCTTTGTCAACGTATCGATGACAAGACGTCGATAACCGTGATGTGAGGAACTGCGCCCGGCAGGACTTATGCCGCCAAACCCAACTATCAGAGGTAGCCGAGACAATTAAAGTGCTCCTTTTTTATTCATGGCACCGGATGACTGTGACATTCTACGTTTTACTACCCGGGGAAAGCCAGCGCTGATCACAAACGGTTAAGCGGTCAGATTAACTCTACAGCTATTGCCGTGGCTTCACCACCGCCGATACATAGAGAGGCAATACCTTTCTTCTTACCCTGGCTTTGCAGGGCATGCACCAGGGTGACAATGAGACGGGAACCCGTAGAACCGATAGGGTGACCCTGTGCGCAGGCGCCACCATAAATGTTTACTTTCATGGGATCCAGGCTCAGCTCTTTGATTGCCAGCATGGTGACCATGGCAAAAGCTTCGTTTATTTCAAAAAGATCAACTTCGTCTTTATCCCAGCCAGTTTTCTGTAACAGATTTTCGACTGCCCCGATGGGTGCAATGGTAAATTCGGATGGATGCCTGGAATGGGTCGAATGAGCGACGATTCTTGCCGCCGGATTGATGCCGCGCTCAATGACCGCCGCTTCGCTCATCAACACCAGCGCTGAGGCACCATCAGAGATAGAACTTGAATTGGCAGCAGTTACGGTACCATCCTTCTTGAAAGCGGGTTTCAGAAGTGGAATTTTTTCCAGGTTGGCATTGCCTGGTTGTTCATCATCCTTGATAGTCGTCTCGGCCTTGCGGGTTTTTACAATGACCGGGGCTATCTCGGCTTCGAGACTGCCATCTGCCATAGCGGCTTGTGCGCGCTGCAATGATTGAATAGCAAAAGCATCCATTGCTTCTCGTGTGAGTTGGTATTGATCGGCGACCTGTTGAGCGAATGCGCCCATCAGGCGCCCTGTTTTGGCATCCTCAAGGCCATCGGTGAACATTGAGTCCTGAATTTCCTTATGACCCATTCGAAGCCCGCCTCTGGCCTTGCTCAGCAGGTAAGGTGCATTGGTCATGCTCTCCATGCCTCCGGCTACCATGATCTGATTAGTGCCAGCCTTGATCAAATCGTGAGCCAGCATGGCGGCTTTCATGCCTGAGCCACAAAGTTTATTGATGGTGGTAGCACCGGCTTCAACCGGGATACCGGCATCCATCGCTGCCTGGCGAGCCGGGCCTTGTCGTAATCCTGCTGGTAGCACACAACCCATGATGACTTCCTGAATATCCTCACCCAGGAGGTTGGCTTTTTTTATAGCATCACGGACTGCAACCGCTCCCAATTCGGTTGCAGAAACATCTGCGAAACAACCTTGCAACGCTCCCATTGGCGTACGGGCACCGGCGGCTATATAAACTGAATCATGCATGCGGGTAATCTCCGTAATTTGCTTATTCTTGTCCGAATTCGAAGTCCGAGGTGGTTATTGCCGAGTGGTTGATTAATACGCCTAACAGTTCTTGATGTGTTGCATGCTCTGTTCTATTTTAGCAGTTTCCGGTGGGCTGCACCCGGACAGGAACTGGCTAATAAAGTCACTTGTCTGGCAGGTCATCAAAAGTCAGTTGGCATCCTATTCAGGGTGGCCTGATAAATCAAATTTGCCTGCTATCTGCCACGGGTGCCATAAGAATCTCACCGGAATGTGTTATTCTGGGACAGAGCCAATTTTAATGCTTGTTAAATGAAATGGAGAAATTTTATGGCTACAAATGCAGAAACGGCACTTGAAATTTTCGCGAGTTATGAGGGCGAGGAAGAAGGCGTAAGTGAGTGGATGGAAGTGGATCAGGATCGCATCAATATTTTCGCAGATGCCACAGATGACCATCAGTTCATACATGTTGATCCGGAAAAGTCCGCCCAACTGTCACCCTACAAGGTTACCATTGCGCACGGTTTCCTGACGCTGTCATTGATCGTCCCACTCGGTGCAAGCATCCCTCCCCGTAAACCCGAGGCTCTGCAGGGGGTTGTTATGGGCGTCAATTACGGTTTGGATAGGGTTCGATTTCCGTCACCGGTCAAAGTGAATTCGAAGATTCGTGCCCGGCAGGTTCTGCTTTCTGCCGAACTGAAAGATCCGAACACGATTCAACTAAAGCGACAGGTAACGATAGAGGTGGAGGGCGAGGAGAAACCTGCCTGTGTTGCAGAATCGCTTATACGCATGATTTACTCTTAAGATTAAAAGGGATGATTCCCACTGCTGTTCTACAAACACGTCGATCGAGCTCAGCTGGTTAGACCGATCTGTGGGATAGCAGCGGGACCTTGCCTTTATTTCCCCCTTGAATTGACCCCGCTTGTGGAGCCCTGTCGCCAGTGGCTTTTTTGCCGTAATCAGACCGGCGAACGGCCTGGTTTTGCAATCGTGTTAATATCATAAAACCTCCCGCTTGGTAAAATATACAGGTTGTTGTAACACTCAAAAGAGGGCCATGGCAGATGAACCTGATCAAAAAAGATGATTTGATTCAGAGCGTTCAGGATGCACTGCAGTACATATCCTACTACCATCCAGTGGATTTCATTCAAGCGATGCATGCGGCCTATTTAAGAGAAGAATCCCAACCCGCCAAAGATGCCCTGGCGCAAATACTCATAAATTCCAGAATGTGTGCCGAGGGGAAAAGACCGATTTGTCAGGATACGGGCATTGTTGTGGTATTCGTCGAGGTCGGCATGCAGGTGCAGTGGGAAACCGATTGTTCGCTGGAAGAGATGATTAATGAGGGTGTGCGCAGGGCTTACCGGCTGCCGGATAATATATTGAGGGCTTCAATTCTCGATGATCCTGCCGGAATCCGCAAAAATACTGGCGACAACACACCTGCTGTAATACACACAAGTATAGTTCCCGGCGACAAGGTGAGTATACAAGTGGCAGCCAAGGGGGGCGGATCGGAAGCAAAAGCCAAATTCGTGATGTTAAATCCTGCCGATAGCGTGGTGGATTGGGTGCTGAAGACCGTGCCGACAATGGGGGCCGGTTGGTGTCCTCCTGGCATGTTAGGCATAGGAATTGGTGGCACGGCCGAAAAGGCCATGATGATGGCCAAGAAATCACTGATGGATGCTGTCGACATACACGAACTGCAAGTCAGGGGAGCATCCAATCGAGCTGAAGAACTTCGATTAGAACTCTACGATAAGGTCAATGCTCTTGGAATCGGTGCACAAGGGTTAGGGGGGCTCACCACAGTTCTTGATGTGAAAGTGTTGGATTATCCGACCCATGCGGCAAATTTGCCGGTCGCCATGATTCCAAACTGCGCCGCTTCGCGACATATCCACTTTATTCTGGATGGATCCGGTCCGGCTGAACTGGTTCCACCGAGCCTGGAGGACTGGCCGCAGATAGTGTGGGAAGCTGGATCTGGTACCCGTAAAGTAAATCTGGATACGGTAACCCAGCAGGATGTGGAATCCTGGAAAACCGGGGAAACACTCCTGTTGTCCGGTAAAATGTTGACGGGGCGCGATGCAGCCCACAAGAGAATCAGGGATCTGTTTGAAAATGGAGAAGAGCTTCCTGAGGGAGTGGATTTCAAGGGGCGATTTATCTACTACGTGGGTCCGGTGGATCCTGTAGGTGATGAAATCGTGGGGCCTGCAGGGCCAACTACAGCCACAAGAATGGATGGCTTTACCGAGATGATGCTGGAGAAGACCGGATTGATGGGCATGATTGGTAAGGCCGAGCGTGGTCCAGTGGCGATTGAGTCGATTCGAAATCACAAGGCTGTTTACCTGATGGCAGTTGGCGGCGCAGCATTCCTTGTATCCAAAGCTATTCGTGCTTCAAGAGTCGTCGCTTTTGAAAACCTTGGCATGGAAGCCATTCATGAGTTTGAGGTGGAAGATATGCCCGTCACGGTAGCGGTGGATTCGAAAGGAGAATCGGTACACCAGACCGGACCCGGATTGTGGCAGTCGAAGATCGGTAAGATACCGTTGGCTGACGCCTAATTGGGTTGTAGTAGATTAGTCTGGGCGACCCCGTCCTGGCGACCCCGTCTGTTCTCGGACAGGCGCCTGATGTTTTACGGACGTACCTTCAAGAAGACGCATCACCGGGGCGCACCATTACTGCAGTTGAGCCTGAAAATATCCATTCATCTCCGGGAACTACAGGTAAATCAGGCGAGTCTGATAAACTATCGCTCTTTCGCTGGATGATTCGATTGGCACCGAATCCGAGTGTATATTTTCGATGCAAAGACGGGAATAATGGAACTGCGACTTTGTAAAGGTGTAGATATATGGGAAAAATTTCGACCACAGGTGACGAGTTATATTTAACCGCGGAAAGTGTTGCACAAGACTTCTCTCGTTTCCCGCAAAAGGAAACTGAAGCGGCGTTAAAAGGTGTACTCCATCCCTGGCAAATTGAAAGGCAGCTGGAATTGCTCAGAGTCATGGATGTGGATTCCTACGTAGAAGCGGTTATTCAACCTGTGGAGGACCCATCAAGACCGGGTGCTCGTGCCATTATCCGGGCTCTGGGCGGTGATCTCATTGACGAGGTGGACCAGGGACCTTTCTATTCGGTCATACTTGAAATGGATTTCGGTGGACCACTGCGCAGGGTTGGACTAATTACCCAGGACCGTAAGTTCAATAATGGTCAGTGGATGCCTGAACATCATGAATTGGCTGCGAAGATGGTTTCTGAATACTCCACGCGATCATTACCCATAGTCACCTTTATGGATACAATCGGTGCGGATGCAGGAGAAATCGCCAACAAAAACAATCAGGCTCATAGCATATCACGATTGATTGCTGAATTTTGTAATGTCGAGGTGCCTACTGTAGGTATTATCATCGGGCAGGGATACTCCGGAGGCGCAATTCCTCTGGCTGCCAGTAACATTCTCTTGTGCCTGCGTACCGGCGTATTCAATACGATTCACCCTAAGGGACTGGCGACTATTAATCAGAGATACAATCTTTCGTGGCAGGAATGTGCAAAATTTGTCGGCATATCGCCCAGCGAACTTTACAAGCAGGGTAATATCGATGGCATAGTTGATTATGAACCCGGAGAAGACGCCAATCTGGGGAATTTGCGAGATGCAATAGTCTCAAGCATTCTCTCTATAGAAGATAATGCCCGTGATTTTGTTTCCAAAAGCCCGGAGATCATCGCCCACTATCAGCGTAACGTGAATCGATACTTGAATATTTCAGAGACCCTGGCGGCGGTACACGCAAGCTCATCATTGAAATTTAGCAGTTCACCCACAGAATATCCCAGCATATTTGGAGTTACGTATCGCTACCAGCGTTACCTGGGACTGCGGAAGAGAATCAAATCGACTACCACCACTCAGTATGGTCGTTTATCGGTTGAAGAAGTTCCAAAAGGGCAAATGGCCGAGAGGGCCAAGCGGGAACGCCGGACCGAATTTCTCGGTTGGTTACAGAATCCTGATCGAGTCTTATACGACGACCTGCTAAACAAGTCCTGGAAAAACTATCTGGAAAAGAAAGCAGAAGTCGATGATGAACGGGGACGGATTGCTCAGTTTATCTTCGGTGAACCAAAAAAGAACTATGACGATGCAAAAAAAGAGCTCTGTCTCAACTATGGATTACATCTCTATAATCGCTGGAAAGGCAGCGCTCAGGATAACCTGGAGGCACTGATTGACTATCTGCAGAACTACCATAACACCTGTTTCCTGCTGCAGGTGGAGGAGGTCAAAAACGTCCAGGGGTTATTGAGCGCAATGGCCGATGCAGAGAGCCCATTCATCAATCATGTTAAGGACAGATTCAGCTACCAAGGAAAGAAACTCTTTGATGCAGATTTTCTGTCGCAAAAATCAGAAGCCTTTATCTACAGCGAGTTGATCACTGAGCTGAATCTGATTCTGGAGGGAGCGTCTCTTTACGACCCGGCATTGTTGTCAGATCAGAACATTTCCGGTCTCACCAGGGAATTGGCGGAAGCCGCGGATTCAGATCAAACGAATATTCAGATCAACAGACGGCTGCTTGAGGATACCCTGTGGTCCTACATTGAACGCAAGTCAGATCAAGTCAGTTCCTCAGACGAGAGTGAGCTGACGCTTCTGGATGTTATTCTGGATGACAGCATTCGAGAAGACTTTATTGTGCAATGTCAAAGTCTGCTGGTTTTCGGAGAACTGTACGATAGCCTGATATCCAATCTTGTAGTGGTTGCCAGACAAGCTCATGAATCCAAGATCCTGGAAAAGGGCATCATCAAGGATCTGGTGAGTGACGTGCTGACAAAATGTGCGGCGCGACCCGTATTCTCTGGATTGGCTTCTGAGTTGTTAGCCCTGCAGTTCGCTGACTGGATAGAGTATTTTGCCGGGACTTCCCGTGGCTCAACCTTTCTGAAATCAGTTGAGGAATGGAAGAAAATTGTTTATCCGGACAAATCGGATACGCTTTTCGTTATCGTGAGTTTTCTCTTTGAAAAACTGTTACCGGAATATTATCAGTCAGAGGCAGGTACCAAAAAATATGAGGGGCGCATCAATCCTATTAGAATAGGTCGTCGCAAAGACTTCTGGAATCGACTCACCATAGCGTATCGGGACCTGTTGATTCAGGAAGTTCTTGCCAAGGAAAAAAGCAAGAAGAGCGCCACCGTTTCTTCTTTCGTTAATCGTTTCTTCAACGAGTTTGAAGAAATGAATGAAACCATGATGACTGCGGATCCGGTCAATTTCCCCACTCTGCGCCCCAGCATAGAGAGTGCATTGAAAAATGGTGTCACGCCCTGTGGAACTATAACCGGTATTGGCAATTTCAAAATCAGTGCAGAAAATGAGCTGCGAGTCGGTGCAGTTATCTCAAATCTGGATTTTCAGGTCGGCTGCATGGATATGGCTGGTTGTGAAAAGATATGCAAATTACTGGTCGAATGCTCGCGTCAGAGATTACCGGTCATCTGTTTTATCTCTTCCGGTGGCATGCAGACCAAGGAAGGTCCAAGTGTTTTATTCTCTATGCCGGTTCTGAATGATCGATTCACACGCTTTATCAGAGACAATGACCTGCCCGTCATAGTCTTTGGCTTCGGTGATTGTACCGGTGGCGCACAAGCCAGTTTTGTAACTCACCCCCTGGCACAGACCTACTATTTCTCGGGTACCGATATGCCATTTGCGGGGCAGAAGGTGGTGGAGTCCAATCTTCCCAGTACGGCTACTCTGTCAAACTATTTGTCTTTGACGCCGGGAGCCATGCAAGGTTTGGTGAAGCATCCATTCTCAGAAGATCTGGATAAAGAATTACGCAAGGTAGATCCAGCCATACCATTGCCGACAGAAACGGTGGAAGAAGTCGTCGATAGAATTATGGCAGGGACTCTTACGGCAGCAGGAGTTCAGAGGCTTGAGTCTCCTGAAGTGAAGGATGTTGTTCGGGAAGTGAAGAAAACTCTTATCCATGCCCGTGGTTGCACCGCGGTGAAATTGGTACGCAAGGCCCAGGAGATGGGGCTGGAAATTGTATTAGTTCAGTCGGATCCCGACATGGATTCCGTACCTGCGGATATGGTTAGTGTGAGTCAGAAGGACCGCGTCGTCTGTATCGGCGGTAACACATCCGATGAAAGCTACCTGAATGCGCTCAGTGTGTTGCGTATTGCTGAAGATGAGGGGGTCGATTCTTTACACCCGGGCATTGGATTTCTTTCGGAAGACCCGAATTTTGCCAGGCTTTGTCTGGATCACGGCATCAACTTTATCGGACCCTCGGTCTCCAGTATGGAAACCATGGGCAACAAGTCCAATGCCATTAGTACTACCATGGGTATTGGGGTGCCGGTCGTGCCCGGCAGTCACGGCATTGTGAATACGTCAGAACGGGCAGCGGAAGTAGCAGATCAGATTGGATATCCGGTGTTGATTAAAGCCGTGCACGGCGGGGGTGGCAAAGGCATCCAGGTGGTGAACAGGCCTGAGCAGATTCATAGTCTATTCCACCAGGTTACGGCTGAAGCAAAGAATGCGTTTGGCAACGGCGACATCTATCTTGAGAAATTTGTTACTTCAATGCGACATATAGAAATACAAATATTACGTGATACGCTGGGTAATACGAAGATATTGGGCCTCCGGGATTGCAGCGTTCAGAGGAACAATCAGAAACTGATGGAAGAGTCAGGCTCAACTATATTGTCCAGCAAGCATAAGAAAGCAGTCTTTGAATATGCAGGAAAGATCGCAGATGCCGTTGATTATCATGGCGCTGGAACGGTTGAATTCATCTACGATGTACCGAATCAATCTATTTACTTCATGGAAATGAATACCCGGTTGCAGGTCGAACATCCCGTGACTGAAGTAGTCACGGGAATTGACATTGTCAAAGCACAATTTGATATTGCCTCAGGCAGATCCATAAAGGATATGCCTATCAAAGAGACGGGGTATGCGTTGGAAGTACGGGTGAATGCCGAGAAAGCGGTGGTTGACGCCGATGGTAGCATTTCATTCCAGCCCACACCGGGTGAGATAACTGAGTGTGTGCTACCGGAAGAGCCCCATCTACAACAAATCTCCATGGCCGCTGAGGGTAAAATTGTCTCACCCTTCTACGATAGTCTGATCATCCAGATAATATGTTGGGGTTCCGATCGCATTGATGCCATAAACAGAATGCGAGCATACCTCGGTAAAGTGACGATCCACGGCATATGCACCAACATCACTCTCATCAAAAAGATACTGGGTGACGAAGAGTTTATTAACGGTGAATATGACACTGATTATCTACCCAGGTTTCTTGCCCGCATTGATGCCGCAGAACTGATTAGTGAAATTGAGGAAGCATCCGGTATCGTTGAAATGAGTGTGGATCTTGAATCGCTTAGAATCGAAGGTAGCGATGAAATAAAAGTAGTATCACCGTCGACGGCTGTCTTCTATCTAACTCCCTCTCCTTCGGAGCCTGAGTATATTGCTGTAGGCGGTATATTCACCACCGAACAGATTCTGTGTCAGCTTGAAGCTATGAAGATGTTTACCCCAGTGAGTCTCAGTAGTTTCTCCTCAAATGGTGAAGAACTCTATCCATCGAATCAACAGTATCGGATGATGCGAATTAACATAGCAACTGGTCAACAGGTAAACGAAGGTGATCTGCTATTTGTAATAGCGCCGGTGCAGGAGCCTGCAGCGCAATAGTAAGCGCCGTCAGCGAATTAATCAGCGTCTTCCTGGAGTAGAAATTAGTAAACTTCAATAGCGTGAAAAAAGAGACTAAATGGAATAGAATATATCCCTCTTCGGAATGATTTACAGTCTCGGACAAGCTCCCGGACGATTACCAATGATTGAAAACCTTGAAACTCTGCTGGTGCTATCCCGTTTCGGAACCATGCTGGAAAGCAGTACAGAACTCCGCATCACCCAGTCAGCCGTGAGTAAGCGAATCGCCAGTCTCGAAAAATATTATGGCAAGAAACTGATCCAGAAAAAGGGCAGACGGGTGGAGCTGACACCCAGTGGGCAAAGACTTGTGGATAGAATTACTCCCATTCTCTCGGAACTGAGGGAATTGTTCATTGAGGAGATGGGACCAGGACACGGTGAGCTGGTTATTGGTGTTTCCGACGCGATCCTGTCGTCATGGGGTCCCGCGGTTTTCCATGATATCAAGCTGGAGATGCCCGACGTTAACTTCAGGTTTCATACTCATCGTACTCCGGTGGTTCTGGACAGAGTCAGGTCAGGTGAATTTATGTTGGGCGTTTGTACAGGATCGAGTGACCTGGGTACGGATCTGCAATCTGAATTGATCAAGCTGGAACCCATGGTAGTAATACCTTCAGGATTAAAGAAGATCCGATTCCCCGAACAGGACGAACTGGGCGTTATTACAATCGAAGACTATTCTGGTGCCTGGCGATCTTTCAAAGACGACGTAAAAAGATTACGAATTCGGCGGGAAGTATCACTGGAATCCTTCTTCAGCGTAGCCCAGATGGCCATTGCGGGTTTTGGCCATGGGTTGGTTCCCATCGGCGTGGCTCAAACATTAAATGTTCCGGAATCCTGTCTGATAAATCTGGGGGAAAAGGGACTGCACAGACCTGTCCGGTTTGTTGCCAGGAAGTCGACCTGGTCGGTACCTATTGTTGCCAGTTTCTACAAATCGCTGCTAGAAAAAGCTCGGCAACACGAAAGGGGTCAATGATTCTGTCCATCGCCTGATTTGCATTGTTAGCATGTAGTGCAGACAGGCACAGATGGCCTGATCCTGGGTGGATAGTGCTGCGAGAGCGAGCAGAAGGTCCGAGCCTGCTCACTCTGAGGCATCAGTATTCGAAGACGTGGTTTTCATGGTGGAGTGACAGATGATTCCCCGCCTGGCTGGATGTCTCAGTATGGCCGATCTGGCGAGCGTCAATACGAAATGAGTTGGCAATGGAAATCACTTCATCAACAGCCGTCTGCGGGCAGTAGATCTCCATTCGATGACCCATATTGAAAACCTGGTACATCTCTTTCCACTCGGTCCCGGATGCTTTTTGTATAGCTGAAAATACAGCTGGCGTAGGGAACAGGTTATCTTTGATGAAATGTACTTGCTGACCGAATTTAAGACACTTGGTTTGTGCACCCCCGGAACAATGAATGAAACCCGCAATTTGATCGGGACAGATCTCCAGCAATTTGTAGACTACCGGAGCATAACTTCGGGTGGGGCTGAGTAGCGCTTCACCGGCCGACAAGGTCGAGTTGGGAATTGGATCTTCCAGTCTATAGGGACCGCAATAGATGAGGTTTTCGGATACATTGGCGTCATATGATTCCGGATAGATTTCGGCATAGTAGCGGCTTAACATATCGTGGCGCGCGCTGGTCAGGCCGTTGCTGCCAATGCCGCTATTTTCCTTTTGTTCATAGCTTGCCTGACCGGTGGATGATAAACCGACGATGGCAAGTCCGGGTTTGATCTGCTCGCCCGTGATGACCTCGGATTTTCTCATCACTGATACGGCGCAAGTATCGACGATTACCGTGCCGGTCAGATCTCCTACATCGGCGGTCTCACCACCACCCGGGAAAATATTCACTCCCCAGTGTCGCAATTCGGCAAGAAACTGTTCGCTACCCTCAATCAGGGCTGCGACCACATCACCCCCGCAGTTGAGTGCATTGCGGTTAATCGTATTAGAGATCAGGATCCGACCCTTGACTCCAACACAGAGCAGGTCATCCAGATTCATGACAATACTGTCCTGGGCAATACCATGGAAAACAGTTGGATCTCCCGTTTCCTTGTAGTGTAAATAGGCAATTATGGATTTGGTACCGCTGCCATCCGCGTGAATAACGTTGCACTTTTCCGGATCGCCTCCCAGATAATCTTCTGTGATCTTGCAGAATGCATGGGGGAATATGCCGCTATCCAGATTGTCAACCACATGGTGCACCTCGGTCTTGTCCGAAGAAACACCTCGGGCTTGATATCGGCTGATATCAGATTTCTGAGAAACTATAAATGCGCTGCGATCTCTGGCCTCAATAACACCCCTGAACTCAAGCTGCCTGAGCGCTTTAGCGACCGTATTTATGGCAAGACCGTTTTTCGACGCGATGGTCCGAATACTGGGGAGCTTGTCGCCGGGAGACAGTTCTCCCGTGTTTATTGCAAAATGTATCTGATCGACGATCTGCTGAAATACGGGGGTCTTGTTGCTCGTGTCCAACTGAAGTTTCATCGGCAATTCCAGGACGGAGAGTGGTTGGTGGCTTTTTCTTGCATCTGTATTATACTAATGATACAGATAAAGTGAGTGTTTTAACATTAAAGAATAAAATTTTCACTATTTGATGCCTCGAATTTCTCAATCGCGCTCCATCTAGCCTATAATCCGCGCTCGTTAATTTCGATAATCAGGCTTGTTCGCAATAGGTTAGTCGGGGCGACGCCATCTAGGTGACCCCGTCTATTCATGAACAGCCTCTTAGTTCAGGCCTTTGCTCATGTTTTCGTTGCTATTAGAGACTGCCCGATGATAACCATAATTGACTATGAGGCAGGTAACCTGCGTAGTGTTCAGCGGGCTTGTCATCGGGTTGGAGTTGAATCCGTGGTAACGGCTGATCCGGCAGCGGTAGAGAAGGCCGAGCGAATTATCTTCCCCGGTGTAGGGGCAGCCACCAGCGCGGTGGATACCTTGCGCGAAAGAAAACTGGATGAAGCTCTCAAATATGCCTTTAACCAGGGTATCCCGATTCTGGGTATTTGTCTGGGTGCGCAAATAATTCTTGAATTTACCGAGGAGGATGACAGGCAGTGTCTTGGCCTGGTAAAAGGTGTGTGCAAGCGTTTTGAGCCTGAGGATAGATCACTGAAAGTACCTCACATGGGCTGGAACGGGGTTAATGTCGTACAACCACATCCGCTGCTTGAATCTGTGGAGAACGGTGACGAATTCTATTTCGTGCACTCATACTATCCGTGTCCCACGGATACTTCGAACATATATGGTGTGACCGAATACGGCCTGGAGTTTTGCTCCGTGGTCGGTAAAAGAAATCTGTTTGCTACTCAGTTCCATATTGAAAAAAGTGGTCAATTCGGTCTGTCCATTCTGGAACGATTCTGCAACTGGGATGGCACAATTTAAAGGGCGACCTGAAGAGAGACGCACTATGTTAAGCAAGAGATTGGTAGTTTGCCTTGATGTTCGCGAAGGGAAACTGGCTAAAAGTGTGAAATTCGTGGATACCCGCGACATTGGTGATCCGGTTAGCAAAGCCCGTGAATATTATGAAGACGGATTGGACGAGTTGGTGTTTTACGATATCACCGCATCGAGCGATGAAAGGAACATCATGATTGATGTGGTTGAGAAAGTGGCAGAGCAGGTGTTCATACCCTTCTCGGTAGGTGGCGGAATTAGAAGCATTGACGATGCAACTAAGCTGAGAATGGCCGGTGCAGAGAAGGTTAATGTCAACTCCGCAGCGGTCAAACGTCCGGAATTGATTGCTGAGTGCGCCCACGCTCTGGGTAATCAAAGCACCATACTTTCCATGGATATTAAACGGGTTGACGTTAGCAGAGTGCTGCCCAGCGGATATGAAATAGTAATTAATGGCGGGCGCACCGATACCGGCCTGGATGCTTTGCAATGGGCGCTGCGGGGCGAGGAGTTAGGGGCTGGAGAACTGGTTGTGAATTCTATCGATGCAGATGGCACCCGAGCAGGTTATGAATTGAATCTCACTCGATTGATTGCGGATGCAGTATCAATTCCGGTTATTGCATCCGGAGGTGCAGGGAAGCCTGAACATCTGTATGACGTGTTAACAGAGGGGGGCGCTGATGCTGCCTTGGTTGCGTCCATGGTCCACTTCGGTGAATATACCTGCAGAGAGCTGAAGGAGTATTTGGCTGGCCGCGGAATTAAAATGAGACTTGGATACTAGGAGGCTATTCTCGTGGTCCGACATCTCGGACGGCCTCTTAATACACCTGGACAAGGTGTATTAACGCTTTTGCGGGGCAGGTTAATACACAGTGTCTGGTAGATTCCGATTTCCCGAGGAGAGAATATCTGGTGACAAGTATGGAAGAGCGAATAATAGAGCTGGAAACTCGCCTGACTTTTCAGGATGACTTATTGCAAAAGCTTGATGATGTAATTATCAATCAGCAAAAAGAACTCGACGAGCTTAAAACGCAGCTCAAAAGTATCAACCAACAACTTCTTCAAGTAGCCGGTCTGATCACCCCGGACGAGGTCGGATTACCTCCTCACTATTAGTGATGAGGAGCGGTTATTGCTGGGGGTAATTGAATGAAAGTGAGAAAAAAATGAAAGCAATTGTCATAGACAACGATCGGAATCTGGTTTGGCAGGACTATGAGCTGCCGCAACCCGGGCCGGGTGAGGTGCGCATAAAGATTGGTGCCAGCGCAATTAATCGAGCTGATCTGCTGCAGCGGAGAGGTTTTTATCCGCCGCCACCGGGTGCCAGCGAAATTATGGGATTGGAATGTGCCGGTGAAGTTGAAGCAATCGGGGAAGGTGTTAACCGGTGGCAAATTGGTGACAGAGTATGTGCACTGCTCGCAGGTGGTGGCTATGCCGAGTACACAGTGGCGCCTGAAGGCAGCGTGCTACCCATTCCTTCCGGATTTTCATTCGAGCAGGCGGCCGCTCTGCCGGAGGTGTTTGCTACGGCATGGTTGAATCTATTTATGGAAGCAGCCCTTGCTGAAGGTGAAAAGGTTGTGCTGCACGCAGGAGCCAGCGGTGTAGGTACTGCTGGCATTCAGCTTTGTAAATGTTTTGGCAATCCGTGTTTTGTCACCGTTGGTAATGATGAGAAACTCGATAGATGCATAGACATGGGTGCCGCGGCAGGGTCGAATCGTCATAAGGAACCGTTTCTGGCGAAGGCGAAGGCGTTTGCCGGGGATCAGGGAGTAGATGTTATCCTGGACCCGGTGGGGGGAGCATATCTCGCTGACAACATTAGTTTGTTGGGAACAGATGGCAGACTGGTGTTGATTGGTTTGATGGGCGGTGGTGTTAGTGAAATACAATTACCCCTGGTACTGGCTAAAAGATTGAAGATAATAGGATCTACATTACGTGCCAGATCGATTCAGTCAAAAGCTGCGATAATGTCATCGATGCAGGAAAACGTATGGCCCAGACTGGAAAGCGGTGAAATAGAGGCGGTAATTGATACCGTTATGTCCATAACAGATGCTGCTGCTGCCCACGATCTGGTAGCCACTGATGGCACTTTTGGTAAGGTCGTGCTTACAGTTTAAGAAGAGGTCCTGAAGTAAATCGATAATAAAAAAAAGCCCGCTTCACGGGCTTTTTTGTATATGGCTGCTGTATTAATCTGGTTAGACTTCAGCAACATCCTCCGCCTGATAGCCCTTATCGGTTTGAGAGAGGTCAAATTCTACCCGTGCTCCCTGCTTGAGCGTGCGGTATCCCTCTCCGCGGATTGAACGAAAATGCACAAAAACATCTTCACCGTCTTCCCGTTCGATAAATCCAAATCCCTTGGAATCGTTGAACCACTTTACAGTGCCTGACTGTCGCTCTGCCATCTCTAACTACCTCTAATTACGTTTCACCCACTATTTTAATAGGTTCGATGTCACCATCGAAAACTCGGCATCAATTAAGGCACTATTCTCATTCAAAGTGCAAGCCCTAATTTGAAGAATCTGATCAATTTTTGAACGGCACCAAGTTCAATAAGGTTTTTTTAAATATATTCTGCGGTCTCGCAGAAAAAAGGCTGTGGGGCACGTTCCATCAGTACTTCGGATCGGATGTGTACAATGATTCAGACGGAGGCCACGCGTTGGTGCTGTTCTTCCAACAGTAAGAGAGCAAGGCGTGTTTCCTCGAGCCTGCCTCTTTCCTGGTCGACAACTTCAGCAGGTGCATTGGCAACGAATCCCGGGTTATTGATTTTACCTTCTGAACGAGTGATGTCGGTTCGCTTGCGTTCAATCTCCTTTGCCAGGCGTACTAACTCGGCGTCCTTATCAATGAGACCTGCCATGGGTACCAGTACCTGCATTTCACCAACAAGATGGGTTGCTGAAACCGGAATTTGAACTTCGTTTTCTAGCCAGGTCATTGACTCTGATTTAACAAGAGATTCCAGCAGATGACGATTAGCCTCCAGGCAGCGGCGATCATTTTCGGACCCATTGGCAAACAAAATGGGGATTTTCTTGCCGAAGGAAATATTCATCTCACCACGTATATTCCGCGTACCCTTGACGACCCCTTTTATCCAATCGATATCCTGCTCACTTTGCGTGTTCACCTGCTCAGCATTCACTTCCGGAAAAGGTTGCAGCATGATGGTATCGATTGAGGTGCGGATTCTGGGTTTCAGTCGCTGCCAGATATCTTCGGTGATAAATGGAATAAATGGGTGACCCAACCTCAGTATTTGCTCCAGCACATCTATCAAAGTGTGGCGGGTGCCTCGCAATTGATTGTCGGTTGATGCATTCGAATAGAGCACGGGTTTGCAGAATTCCAGATACCAGTCACAGAATTCATCCCATACAAACTCGTAATAGGCTTTTGCGGCAAGATCAAACCGGTAGGTTTCCATGGCAACGGAAATGTCTTTAATTGTCTGTTGCAGAATTGAGTTGATCCATTGATCGGCAAGGTTTAGCTCGAGATCGTCTCCATTTTCCCCACAGTCTTGCCCGTCTGTATTCATCAATACGAAATTGGCAGCATTCCAGAGTTTGTTACAGAAATTTCTATATCCTGCCACACGGTGCATGTCGAAACGGACGGTTCTGGATCTTGTTGCTATTGCACAGAAGGTGAATCTCAATGCATCCGCGCCATAGGCTTCTATGCCGTTGGGATACTCTTTGCGCGTATTTTTTTCTATTTGTGCTGCCATGCTGGGTTGCATCAGGTTGCTGGTGCGCTTCTTGACCAGATCATCCAGAGATATGCCGTCGATTATATCCAACGGATCCAGCCCGTTGCCCTTTGACTTGGACATTTTCTTGCCTTCGGCATCAGTTACCAGGCCATGGACATAAACCTTTTCAAACGGTATCTCGCCTGTGAATTTCAGGGCGGACATGATCATACGGGATACCCACAATGAGATAATGTCATGACCCGTAACCATCAGATCGGTGGAGTGGAATGTTTTCAGTTCAGGGGTTTTCTCCGGCCAACCCAGAGTCGCAAATGTCCATAACTGTGACGAGAACCAGGTATCCAGGACATCTTCGTCCTGTCTGAGAGGCAGATCCTTTTGCAGCGAATACTTCTCTCTCACGATTTGTTCGGATTTGCCGACATACATGTTTTCAGCATCATCGTACCAGGCAGGTATGCGATGTCCCCACCATTGTTGACGACTGATGCACCAATCCTGAATGTCCCGCATCCATGCGAAATAGGTATTCTCATAGTTCCTGGGTATGAACTCGATTTCTCCTTTTTCCACCACCTCAATTGCAGGCTCTGCCAGGGGTTTTACTTTGACGAACCATTGATCGCTTAGAAAGGGCTCGACGATGACCCCGCTTCGTTCCCCGCGGGGGACTGCCAGTGTGTGATCTTCGATTCTTTCCAGAAGATCGAGAGCGACCAGGTCTTCCACAACCGCTTGCCTTGCTTGAAATCTGTCCATGCCCTGATATTTGGCTGGAACCCGATCATTAAGGCGGGCACTTTCAGTAAAGATGTTAATGACGGCAAGATGGTGGCGATTACCTATCTCATAGTCATTGAAATCGTGTGCCGGTGTGATCTTGACACATCCCGTGCCGAAGTCCGAATCCACATGATGATCTGCAATGATGGGAATTCGTCTGCCCGTCAAGGGTAATTCAACTTCTTTTCCTACCAGAAGTTGATAACGTTTGTCGGAAGGGTTGACTGCCACAGCGGTATCGCCAAGCATGGTTTCAGGACGAGTAGTGGCCACGACCAGATAGTCGAAGCCGTCTGCCGGACCGTCTGCCAGGGGATAACGGAAGTGCCACATATGACCTTTTTCTTCCTCTGATACCACCTCCAGATCAGACAGGGAAGTTTCCAGTTGCGGATCCCAATTAACCAGGCGTTTACCCCGATAGATCAATCCTTCATCAAACAGTTTGATGAATACTTCCAGTACCGCGTTTGAAAATCCTTCATCCAGCGTAAATCGTTCGGTCTGCCAGTTCAGAGATGCACCCATTCTGCGCAGTTGCTGGGAGATGATCCCACCTGACTCTTCTTTCCATTGCCAGGCTCTCTCCAGAAACTTCTCCCTGCCAATTTCTGAAGCCTTGATACCCTCTGCAGCAAGTTGCTCTTCGATTAACATCTGAGTTGAAATACCGGCATGGTCGGTTCCCATTTGCCAGAGAGTATTTCGACCTTTCATGCGCTGATATCTGATCAACGCGTCCACCAGCGAGTGTTGAAATGCATGACCCATGTGTAGCGTACCCGTCACATTGGGGGGAGGAATCATGATGCAAAATGGTTTGCCGTTGCCCGAGGGAGCGAAATAGTTGTTTGATTCCCATTCCTGATACCAGGATTGTTCGATGTTGCCGGGTTGATACTTGTCCATCATTATCTTCAGTTTAAAAAACAGGCAGGCGCATGCCGAAAAAAGAGTGCATTATCCTGGAAAACGCGGTCGAACGCGAAAAAGACATGTAAGATATTGGCGTGCATAGCGAAATCGGAAAATTCGTGGTCACCTTGCTGGTAATGAGAAGTTTTTCGATTTTGCCAGGTGCGACCAGAGCTCGCACGGACTTTCGTGACGGGTCCGCCCCATTCAACTGCGTTTTGCAGGATTATACACGGGTAAGCAGGATCAGTTGAATTATCGAATTTTACCGAATGATGAAGAGGTAGTTGTCCGCAGTAGGCCGGTCCAGGCGACCGTCTATTTGCGAACGATCTGTTTCGCTCAAAGATTCCGGTTCGAATCCTCATCGCCGAAATCAGGAAGATCAACTTCCCGCTTAACGAGTGATGCCGGCCTGGAGGGCGTGTCTCTGAACTGAACCATCAGGAGTGAAAGTTTATCGCGTAATATTGCCCTGAACAGATCCAGGATCTCATCCACATGCTCTGCTATAACCAGATCAATAAATTCATCCGTTTCTACACGGCTTAAACCGGCAAGGGGTGCAGTTGGCTCTGTATCTTCAGATACACGCAAATCCTGATATTCTGAATAAGTGGTCTCTATCTGATCCTGGTCGGGCGCTTCATGCAGAGAATCCTCAGCAAATATTGGCAGTTCATTCTGCGGGTAGAGTTCATCCGGTACGTATGGATCCACTTCCGGATCACTCTGACTGTCGGAGTGTGCAATGCCGTTAAGGCCGAATTGAGCCTGATCTGAAATGATTGATGCATCGGCCGTTCTCGATTGTTCCAACTGGATGTCCTCGCCTGGCCATTCCGGATCAATAATGTCCTGCAGGAGTGGAATCTGGTTGCGCCTGGTCGATGTTTCAGTTTGCTCTGTTTTATCCGACCCAGGCTTATCAGCGTCGGTTGAATCCACTGCATCGAGCACATTCCTTATGGACTGGAGTTCTTCCAACAAAGCGTTCATGCCATTTTTAGTTTTTTCGGCTTCAGACATGGCGGTCACTTTTTGCTCCAGGGAGCCGGTGATAAATTAGGCATATCTTAGCCAATTATTTTTTCAGGTTGTAGTATTTGAGAGGATAACCTCTGTCTTTATAGAACTTGTAGTTTTCTCGCGCATTTTTCCTTTTTGTGTCTTCCCGGGGTACTACTTCGGTAACGCGCTCAAAACGACTGAAAAAATGTGGTACCTTCCCGGACAGATTAACCATAAGATCCCGGTGTTCCCCCGGATCATCTTCGTGGCCTATGTGTACAGGTGCAGAAATACCCGAGGAGCGCAGAGCATGCGGGATGAACCGGTCCGCACGGAATGTCCACAAGAGATCGTCGAGTTCTCCTGAATCGCTGGCTGATTCAGTGTGTATGTAGATCTTATGTTTCCGATGATATGCTTTATCGATGAGCCGACACGCAAACTGCAGCATTGATTCATTGTCGTCAATCTGGAAAAAATCAATTTGCGTCATAACCGAACTTTAACCGAAGTGTCATAAATATGTCAGCACCGATCGATGAGATACTGTGTTAGTAACGGTACCGGTCGTCCAGTGGCTCCCTTTGGCGAGCTTGTAAATCCCGTAGCGGCAATATCCAGGTGTGCCCAGCGATATTTCTTCGTGAACCGGGCAAGGAAACAAGCCGCCGTGATGCTACCGGCTTCCCGACCACCGACATTTGCCATATCAGCGAATTGACTCTTCAGTTGAGTCTGATAATCCTCCCAGATAGGTAATCGCCAAATTCTATCAGCGCTGGCGTCAGCTGCATGCTGCAGATCATTGGCCAGATCATCGTCATTTGCGAATAGACCTGTGGGATATTTACCCAGAGCCGTTTTAATTGCGCCCGTGAGAGTTGCAACATCAATTACCGTGCGGGGTTTGAACTTGCCGATATATGTCAGCGCATCACACAACACCAGTCTGCCTTCTGCGTCTGTATTCAATATCTCTACCGTTTGCCCTGACATGGTTTTTACGATATCGCCTGGTTTACTGGCGCTACCACTGGGCATATTTTCGGCTGCAGGGATCACTCCTATCACATTGATCGGCAGATTCAATTCCGCAACGGCCGACATGGTTCCCAGTATACTGGCAGCGCCGCACATGTCGTATATCATATCGCCCATACCAGCACCGGCTTTAAGACTGATTCCGCCGGAATCAAAGCTAATCCCTTTCCCAACAATCACATAAGGCTGCTCCGATCTGGGTGCTCCTTTGTAGTTCATAATGATCAGCTTCGACGGCTCGGCGCTTCCCTTGCCTACCGATAGCAGGGCGCCCATACCGAGCCGTTTCATATCCTTTTCTTCCAGTACCGTGGTCGTGATTGTTTTGTTGTCCCTTGCCAGCTTTCGGGATTCTCTGGCCATATAGGCAGGTGTACATATGTTTGATGGTGTATTACCCAGGTTGCGTGCAGCCGTAACACCTTTGGCAATAGCGCTGGCTTCAAGCAAGGCCTTGTTGACAGCATTCTGCTCAGTCCGATTAGCCGCGTGCATTTCCACGCGGTTCAAGGTTGGTTTTTTTGCCGATTGTTTGCCTTTCATATGCGTGAAGGAGTACATGGTGTGTGCAAAAATTTCTGCGGTTTGTCTTGCCTTCCAACGGGCATCTTTCCCCTTAATCTCGGGTTCTGACAAGCACAGTAGTGCGTTCCGCGCACTCGTGATTTTCAGTTTTGAAATTGTGGATTTGATCAGGTTTTGGTATTGACCAACGTCCATTGCAGCCTTGCCGCCAAGACCAACCAATAACAGCCTGTCAGCAGCAATGCCAGGCACTTCGTGAAGTAGCAGACCGCTGCCAACCTTGCCCGTCATATCACCCTTCTTAATGATTCGGGAAATATAACCCCTGCTGGCCTTGTCCAATGTTTTAGCTATGTCCGACAAGACCTTTTTGTCATAAACGCCCGCTACAAGACATTGGGTTCTGGCTTTGGTTGGTTGTCCGGTTCTGCTTTTGAATTCCATAATAACTCCATATGGTCAGGGTACATGTTCGCAATTTGCAGTATAAACGCGGCGTTTGTACTTTAGTGGATAGTATGCATGGGTGTCACCTGAATACACCTGAGGTTCATCTCATAGTCGATGATGATAATATACATTATCCGATCACTAGCCGCGAGCGAGGAGCCAATGTTTCAATCTCTGAAGACATCTGATTCAAGGATGAACTGAACCTGTTTTGACTTATGATTATCTCTAGATATTTAACCCGCGAGATTTTGCTGACCATGCTAACGGTAGCCGGTGTGGTCCTGGTCATTGCAATGGGTTGGCGGTTCAGTGGTTATTTGAGGGACGCGGCCGGTGGCGCCATTACTACAGACATTCTGTTTTTAATCATGCTCTACAGGTTGCCGGGCTTTCTCGAGTTAATCATCCCGTTGAGTTTCTTCTTAGGCATTATGATTGCGTATGGTCGATTGTACGTGGACAGTGAAATGGTAGTACTGGAAGCCTGCGGCATGAGTCCTGCTCGGTTGATTTGGATCACCATGCTTCTGGCTGTTCCGATTCTGCTGGTTACTGCTTGCACCAGTTTGTGGTTAAAGCCCACAGGCGAGGCACAGCTCGAACTACTATTTAAGGGGCAACGGGGATTAACCGAATTCGATACGTTAGCTCCGGGACGATTCCAGATGCTCAGCTCAGGCCGTCGAGTTACTTACACTGAGAAACTTGATGATGACGGTGATCTGGAAAATATCTTTATAACGGAACTGATAAATCGTGACGCGATGGGACCGAAAGAGGCCATTATCATCATGGCAAGTTCAGGCAGTCAGGTAGTAGATAAAGAAACCGGGAATCGGTTTTTGTTGTTAAAGGATGGGACCCGATATTCCGGTACCCCCGGCAAGACAGATTACCAGGTGATCGAGTATGAAGGATATGGACAATTGCTGGCTAAAGAGACTGCGACCGAAAGAAGGCGTCGTCGTACTGCTATCCCAACAATTGAATTGTGGCAGGATCCAACACCGAGAAATCTCTCTGAATTGCAGTGGCGCGTATCCATCTTTCTGTTGGTACCAATTCTGGGGTTAATGGCTGTGCCTCTATCCAGAGTAAATCCAAGGCAGGGGAGATTCAGTCGACTGGCACCGGGGCTGGCATTGAGTTTTCTCTATGTGCTGCTTCTATCGGCAATGCGATCTGCTGTCGAGAAAGGACAGCTGCCTCTCACGGTGGGTCTATGGTGGGTACATCTGGCGTTCCTGGCCATTAGCCTGGGGTTGTTCAGGAAATATCGATTTATCATTTCATTACGTGAGAACAAGCCGTGAGGACGCTTGATTACTACCTTGCAGTAACCGTGTCCATCACCACTTTATTGGTGATATTTGCATTGCTGGGTATTATCACCCTCTTCTCGATTATGGCTGAGATGGAGAACATCAAGGGTAATTATTCGGTGCTGGATGCATTGTCTTATATCGCCTATACCACACCCAGACGGTTCTATGATCTGATCCCTTACTGTGCGTTGATCGGTTGTCTGTTGGGGCTTGGTGTACTGTCCAATAACAGTGAGCTCACGGTCATGCGCGCAGCCGGAGTTTCGGTACTCAGGATATCCGCGGGAGCGATGATTCCTGCGATTGTTCTGGTGGCACTGGGAATGGCCGTGGGTGAATATGTTGTCCCGGATACAGAACGAACTGCCCAGGTTAATCGGGAGAGTGCCATGACGAACCGGATTACTTCTGAATTTGGTTTCTGGTACCGGGAAGGTGATGTTTACATGCACTTCACGCGTGTTGAATCGGACGGTTCACTGGTGGGGATCAGCCATTACGAATTTGATGAGCACAGAAAGCTCAAAAGGACGCTGTTCGCAAACACAGCGACATTTCATCATCCCCCGGGTGAATCATCCTGGTGGGAACTTGAGGAGGTATCGCTTACAGACGTGTCTGAGGATGAAATCCTGGCTGATCAGCGGGAAAAGGTCAGGTGGGATACAACACTTGACCCTGATGCATTGCGGACCGAGATATTGGTGCAACCGGATAAAATGTCGATTTTGGCTCTGTATGCCAGGATTGCTTATCTGGAGGAACAGGGATTGAGCAGCGTGTCTCACAAGCTGGCGTTCTGGCGAAAATCCCTGCAGCCACTCGCTACAATCGGCCTGGTGTTCATTGCGATTACCTTTATCATGGGGCCGTTGCGAGAGGTTGCCATGGGCGTGAGAATCGTCGCGGGAATGATCACAGGTATTGTGTTCAAGTTTCTGCAGGATCTTCTGACACCGGCGAGCATGGTCTATGGGTTTTCTCCCGTGCTTGCAACCATTATCCCGATCATGGCGTGTTTTGTGTTTGGCGTGTATCTGATGCGGCGGGAACTCTGATCAATCTCTTTTTTGTGTGTCTTTGCCAAGGAACACAACCCGTGTCCCGGAGAGCCTGTCCTGCCAGGTTAGACCGTCCTTGTCCCATAACATCCACAGGAATCCCAGACCAAAGCAGATGCATGACAAGGTCGCCACCAGAAATCTAATACTGCACTCCTTATAACTGAGCTGGGCGCTGGTATTGCTGAGTAATCTTATTTTCCAGACTTGCATGCCCAGGGATTGTCCTTTCACGCGCCAGAAAAGCAGGTAAAAGAAAAAAACTTCCAGGTACAATAGCAGTTGATAAGCTAACCCGGTGACGGCATCACCGTCGGTTAAAGTGTAGACGATGATGCTGGTTGTAATCATCCAAATGGCAATGATAAGGAGTGAATCATAGAACATGGCAGCCAGGCGCCGGAGTAAACGGGCATGGGAATAGTTCTCGCTGCGGTTGTCAGGCTCGGACAAAGTTGTGCTCCTGGTTAGAGGGCACATGATATTAGCAGATACGGTGTTATAGCTGCTGACATTTACAAGCTTCGGCGGTGCAGCAACAGCCGCCGGGCATCCTCTCGAGATCTATACGCCAGGGGTTGCGGAAATTCTTTACTTTTAATCATAGGGGAGTAAGGCATTACACATCGACTGGTAGGCAATATTGAATCCAGGGAATTTCTGTTCGGGCAAATTATGCTGGCGTGGATAGGTGATGAAAGAAGCAAATAGAAGATATCTCTTTCTGGCAGCGCTTTGGTAAACGCTATGGGGTTGATCCACGGTATCTGGTAGCCTTCTGGGGATTGGAATCCGGCTTCGGTCTGAATCGGGGCAAACATAACCGGGAAGAATTATGCGCAAGACAATGCAGGATAAAGTGGTACTCATTACAGGTGGCAGCAGGGGTCTGGGTCGAGCCATGGGGCTCGGTTTTGCTGAGCAGGGTGCAAACATCGTGGTAGTCAGTCGCAAACTGGATAGCTGTGAAGCAACTGCGAAGGAAATCGAAGCTTTCGGTGTTCAGGCTATGCCCTATGCAGCGCATGTGGGACATTGGGATGAACTGGGTGTGATGATTGATGCTGTCTATGAGCGCTTCGGCAAGATTGACGTGCTCATCAACAATGCCGGCATGTCGCCACTCTACCCCTCGCTCGACCAGGTATCCGAGGCGCTGTTTGACAAAGTGATCGAGGTGAATTTGAAAGGCGCATTTCGGTTGAGCGCTTTGGTGGGCAAACGAATGTATGATGGTGATGGCGGTTGCATAATTAATATTAGCAGCAACGCTGCGGTTAAACCCAGCCCAACGTCGGAACCCTATGGTGCGGCCAAAGCCGGACTGAACGCCATTACCCGCTCCTTCGCGCAGGAGTTGGGGCCGAAGGTGAGGGTGAATTGCATCATGGCAGGCCCGTTTTTAACCGATATTTCCAAGGCCTGGGATATGGACGCATTTAATAAAGGAGCAGCAACCAGTATCCCCATGCGCAGGGGAGGAGAGCCGGAAGAAATTGTCGGTGCAGCCCTGTATCTTGCCAGTGACAGTGCCAGTTATACCACCGGCGCGATACTGGCCGTTGATGGTGGCAGTCATTAATCAGAGTATTCCGCAAAGATTCCCCGGGATTAAAGATTAGTCAGCCAGCATAAAGCTGGCCTGACAATCAGCGATCAATTCCTGGTTGTCCGCACGGATCACCTTACCTTCCAGGACAACCATATTGCGCCGCTGTTTGATGCGTGTACCCTCCAGTAATACCTTGCATCCCGTTGGCAGTGGATTGCGGAACCTTACGTCGCACTTTGCGGTATAGCCCTTCATGCCGTTCAGGTAGATCCAGTTTGCCATTACATCATCAAGCACACTGAAAATGATGCCGCCATGGGTCACCCCATCCCAACCGGAGTGGTACTTCTCCGGCGTGAACTCTGCTTTGCAGATATCATCCTCCAGGCGAAATTTGACGCCCAGGCTGATGGGATTTTCAGGACCGCAGACGAAACAGGATTTTCCGTCATAGGTTGTCGCATCAGTTGAGGGATCGGTCATGGGCATGTCTCATTACAAGGGAAGCGCTGATTAAGTGGATATTTGCATCATAACAAGTGATGCGGCATCCCGACGAGGCGACTTGAGGGAAATCGTGCGGTCCGGCGTCCCGGATATGTTTTAAATTCACGAGATTTCCGAAAGTCGTGCCGACGCAGCCAGGGTGAAAATAGACCCTGGTCAGCGCGTTCCTAGATGATGGCGTCTACTCGGTCAGTCCCCGTGTCCTCGCGCGCTGCGCGCAGTTCCCGGTGGGCCAGTCGTGCCATAAAGCCACTGTCTGTACCCAGCGTAACCAGGTTAAAACCCTGATTCAGATAACGCTTGGTATATTCAAGACTGCCGGTGTGAATGCCTGCGGCTATATTGTGTTTCTTGCACGCCTCAAAAATCCGATTCACCGTTGCCACATGTTTGGGATCGTTATTATCCCCGGTGGGTGATAAACCAATTGCATAGGCCAGATCGGATGGTCCGATATAAACCGCATCCACGCCGGGTGTAGACAGAATTTCATCCAGGTTATCCAGTGCTTCGGCGGTCTCGATCATGACGATACAGGCAATTTCATTATTTGCCTCCTGTATGTAACCGGGACCACCATATATGGCAGCGCGAACAGGTCCCAAAGACCGCAATCCGTCGGGTGGGTATCTACATGCGGAAACCGCTTTTTCCGCTTCCTCCCGGTTATTGATCAAAGGCACGATTACGCCGTAGGCGCCTGCGTCCAGCGCCTTCATGATCTCGTAAGGCTCATTCCACGGGACCCGAACAAAAGGAATTGTGCTTGTCGTGGAGATGGCTGGAAGCATTATCTTCAAATCAGAATAGTCCAGCATGCCATGCTGAAGGTCAATGCATAGCCAGTCGAATCCGGTGTTCGCCATCATTTCAGCCGAAAGCGCCGAATCCATACTTAGCCAACCGCCGACTGTCTGTTTGTCTTCTCGCCAGGCGGCAAGAACGTGATTTTTGCGCATAGGGTTACTCCTCCTGCAAGGCTTTCATAAGCACGCTTCTGGTTTGTTCCATCAAAGCGTCGGTAGATTTCGGGTCGAGATTTTCAGTGGAAATCGGATCATGAAACACCAGCCTGGCTTTACCCGGGTACAGCTGAGTGGTGTCCCGAGGTAAAATTTCTCGTGTGCCGTGAATTGAGATTGGCAGCACCGGCAGCTTCAGATCGAGAGCCATCCTGAAGGCGCCTTTCTTAAAGGGAGATATTATTTCGTCTTTGCTGCGTGTTCCCTCGGCAAAGAAGAAAATAGATTTGCCGTTAACCAGACTGCTGCGGGCGGCCTGCATGGATTTTAAATCAGCTTCTGTGTTACTTCTGTCGACGACGATATGACCCAATTTTTCACATGCCAGGCCGAATATCGGAATAGCTCGCAGTTCTTTCTTTATTACCCACTTGGCGTCGATATCGCTAAATCCGTATATGACATAGATATCAACCAGACTGCGATGATTTGCGACAACAACATATGACTGGTTCCTGTCGACTTTCTCCGCGCCCGCCACTTCGACTTTCATCATGCTGACGAATGCGTTAACCCTTGCCCAGTTTCGGCCAACCACTGTATTGGCGAAGCGGGGAAAGCCAATCATGGCCAGAACAATAATTGATGTGCAATGCACTGCCACGGTGAGTACCAGCACCGGCACCACCACCAGCCATCGATAGACAACTAAAAGCACGCGTAACGGCAGGGGCAGGGTTTCCCGGAACGGAATAGGATAATTCGTCGTTGGCGCCATTATATCTCTGTTGGACTATCTCTATTGATATAGCTCTGTTGGTATAGCTCGCAAGTCTTGATTCATCTCAGGGAATAAAATCATAGCACAATGAATCAGGATTTTGTGAGGCGGGCATTTCGCCACGCACGCGACGGAATCCCTACCAAAATATCGCTGGACAGTCTTGTTGCCAGTAAACATAATAAGTAAGTAGTTACGTAAGTAATAAGATTAAATGACTGATAATTTCCAGGCCCTATGCCTGATAAACAGGCTCAAACGTTGCGTGGATCGACTGATGCTTGATACGCAAAAAGTGTATCAGCAGGTTGGATCGAAATTTGAACCACGCTGGTTCCCCGTTTTCATGTACTTGTATGAGAAGGGACCCACTGCGGTAAAAGATATTGCCCAAGGATTGGGAGTTACCCATCCCGCGGTGACGCAGATAGCGAATGAATTAACCAGTAACGGCATGCTCGCCACCTATCGGGATACAAAAGACCGGCGCAAGCGGGTGCTTGCAATCACGGCACAGGGCAAGCAAGTCTATGTTGAGACAGAACCACTCTGGCGACAACTGGACCGGGTTATGCATGATCTGACTCAAGCAGCCGGCCTGGACCTCAAAACCTTGATCGACAGTCTTGAAAACCCCCAAATTGGGACATCCACCAAAAGCTTTCTTGACCGCTTCCTTGAGGGGGAAATAAATCGAGCCCAGAGCAACATCGAGATCATTGATTTCACGCCCGCGTATGCCCAGGCATTCAGTGATCTTAATAGACGCTGGATTGAAGAATTTTTTGAAGTGGTCGAAGCAGATGAGCGCCAATTGAACAGTCCCGAAGAATCCATCATCTACCCGGGAGGAGCCGTCATTTTCGCTAAAGATCAGCGAACGGACCAGGTCCTGGGAACAGCTGCATTGATCAACCACCATGACGGTACAGGAGAATTGGTGAAGATGGCGGTGGACGGACCGGCGCAGGGCAGGAAAATTGGCCGCATGCTTGCTGAGGCGATCATCGAGAGAGCCAGGGTGCGCGGTATGAAAGAACTGTATCTGGAGACTAACAGCCAGTTGATTCCAGCCATGAACCTGTATCTGCGGCTTGGATTCGAGGCAGTGGAACTAGACCCGGATTCCGATTTTTCGCGAGCCGATGTACGCATGAGAATGCTTCTGAAGTAAGTTGGTACTAACATACGAAACCTCGCTTCCCATCTAATCCCGCTGCCCATACAATGACCGGTCAGGCCCCTGACGACGAGGATGGATAAATGAGCTATAAAGAAGTGCAGAAATGCCCGGTAGAGATACGCTATTTCCCTGATTCTGATGATGTCGCAAGCCGGATGGATACGGATGACATCGAGCACTTGATAGAGATTTTCAATACCCCTTTGACAGGGTCATATAACTGGGACTACACGGTGCAGGATAACCGTATAAAACGCCTGTATGAATTGGGCAAGCAGCTCAACTGGAATGTAGAAGTCGATATCGATTGGACCCACCTCCACCCGCGAGATGAATCACCTACCAATCCCAACTTCAATCTGTTTGCCGAGTTTGAACCGTATCAAAATATGCCCAGAGAGAAACAGATTGAATTTGATTGGCATCGCCTGGCATCCTCGATGAGCCAGTTCCTGCACGGTGAACAGGGCGCATTGCTGGTGGCATCGCAATTGGTTTCCTGTGCACCCACTTTTAATGCCAAATTGTACGCAGCATCCCAGACCTTCGATGAAGCCCGGCATGTAGAGGTGTTCAACAAATTCATCCAGCACCAGGTGGGCATCATGTATCCCATCAGCAAGAACCTGAAGTTGTTGCTGGATAAAATCCTTGCAGATGAGCGCTGGGACCTTAAATTTATCGGCATGCAGATCATCATAGAGGGCCTGGCTCTGGCTGCATTCAAAGCAGCCGAGATGGCGACGCAGATTGATCTACTCAAGAATATCCTGCACTATGTAATCAGAGATGAAGCACGCCATGTCACGTTTGGTGTGAACTACCTGGAATACCATGTGCAAACCCTGACTGCCACAGAGCGACAGGAGCGGGCCGAATTTGCATTTGAAGCCTGTGTGGTCATGCGGGACCGGCTAGTCGGACTGGAAATCTATAAACACTTCAACTGGGATGTGGAAGCGGCACAGAAATATATCAGGGAGCGGGAAACCAGGATTGACTTCGGCAAGCTGTTGTTTGGCCGCGTGATGCCTAACCTGAAACGGATCGGACTGCTCACCGATGAAATCCGACCAAAGTTCGATCAACTGGGAGTGCTCGAGTACGAGCACTATGAAGATGACGGCGTAATCGATTGGGCAGAATTGGAAAAACCATTAACACCTGCCGTAGCGACAGGTTGATATAGTTTCTAACGATACTAATAGGTTGCAGAGTGGGAACTGCACAAACGGCTGGATTTTAACGAGGCGCTATAATGGGAATGTTTCTTAACCTCTGGTTTTGGTTACCACTGGCGGCATTCTTTATTCTGGCGGAACTGATCGTTCCCGGTGGAATTGTCATTTTCCTGGGTCTGGGGGCACTCATCGTCGCCGGTGCCATTCTATTTGGATTTCTGGAGAATGGGGCCACTGCGCTCACACTGTGGTTCATCTCATCTCTGCTGCTCATCTTATTGTTACGCGCCTTCGCGCAGAAAGTTGCCGGTGGGGATACCTCAGTGGCCAACACGGATGAGAAGGTTGATGCCTTTGGCGAAGTCGTGCATGTAGTCGAAACAATCGGCCCCGGAGAGCAGAAGGGCAGAGTTAAATTTAGAGGTACCGAGTGGCAAGCTCTGGGTGACGGTGCCGTAATAGAGACTGGCAGTAAAGCAACAGTGGTGTCACAGGACAATATCACCCTGATAGTCGCGCCAACGACATCAGACTGATCATAACAGGGAGACAAATCATGGCGTTTTTTACTTTTACATTGCTGGCGATCCTCTTCATTCTTTACAATTTGGTGCTCATTGTTCCCATGCGGGAAGTATGTGTAATTGAAAGATTGGGGAAATTCAGAGCCGTTCTGGAGCCGGGGTTTCACATTCTTATCCCGTTTTTCGATCGTGTCGCCTATCGGCACGAGATTCGTGAACAGTGCATCAATATTCCACCCCAGAATTGCATTTCCCGGGACAATATTCAGATTGAGGTGGACGGGCTGGTGTATCTGAAAGTCATGGATGGTCATAAAGCCAGTTACGGTATTGAAGACTACCATCGGGCAGCCATCAATCTGGCCCAGACCACCATGCGGTCGGAAGTAGGGAAATTAAGCCTGTCACAGACATTTTCCGAGCGTGAGAACTTGAATGAAGGCATTGTCAGGGAGATTGACCTGGCATCTGAACCGTGGGGTATCAAGGTGCTGCGGTATGAAATCATGAACATCACGCCCTCGCGTAATGTGATCAATACACTTGAAAAACAGATGGAGGCCGAACGGGAAAAACGTGCAGAGATAACCCTGGCAACTGCGGAGAAGGAAGCCACGATCAATCTTTCCATGGGTGAGCGACAGGAAGCCATTAACCTCTCCGAGGGTGAGAAGCAAAAGCGCATCAACGAAGCAGAAGGACGGGCCAGAGAGATCTCACTCGTCGCCGAGGCAACCGCCGAAGGCGTAAAACTTTTATCCCGGGCTATCAATAAACCCGGCGGTAACGATGCCATGAAACTCAGGTTACTGGAATCCTTCATTGGTCAGGTGCGAAACATTTTCAAATCCGCCGAGGTCTCGGTGGTTCCTGTTGAACTGGCGAGGATGCAGGCTTTCTTTGCAGGCATTGAACAGGTAGCGGAAGGCGCGCAGGGAGGGAGATCATGACCGACATAATGGATATGGCAGTAATGGTGATATGGGGTGTCATATTTCTCATCCTGATTGTTAAATTTTTCCAATCTATTCGGCTCGTGCCGACGAAATCTGCCTATATGGTGGAACGACTAGGCAAGTATCACAAAACACTGGATGCAGGATTTCATGCCTTAATTCCCTTTCTGGACAAAGTGACATTTATGCAGGACATGAAGGAGGAGAGTATCGATGTGCCGCCCCAGGATTGCTTCTCCAAGGATGAAGTGAATGTCATCGTTGACGGCGTGATCTACATCTCCGTAACCGATCCGGTGAAGGCAAGCTATGGCATAACCGATTACCGCTATGCTGCGGTGCAATTAGCGCAGACAACGACCCGATCGGTGATCGGTACGCTGGACCTGGATCGCACCTTTGAAGAGCGGGAGCTGATCAGCGCCAAAGTTGTCGAGGTCCTGGATGCGGCCGGTATGACCTGGGGAATCAGGGTACACCGCTACGAGATCAAGAACATCATCCCCCCGGATACCGTGAAAAATGCCATGGAGAAGCAGGTCAATGCGGAGCGGGAAAAGAGAGCCATCCTGGCGCGAAGCGAAGGCGACAAACAAGCCAGAATCAATCGATCGGAAGGACTCAAAACTGAACTGATCAATCGCTCCGAAGGTGAAAAACAGCGCCGCATCAACGAAGCGGAAGGCCAGGCCGCAGAGATTATGGCTATTGCCGCTGCAACGGCCGAATCCATCGAGAAAATAGCGGCTGTGATCAGTGAACCTGGCGGCAAACGGGCGCTTAATCTGCAATTGGGACAAGCATACCTGGCAGCAATGGCGGGGTTGGAAAACAGCAAAGTGATACTTCCCGCCAATCTTGCGGACTTCAAATCGTGGATGGCGGAATTTGATATAGAATAATTGAGGCTAGCTACACACAAGGGAAAAGGGTGCTTTCTGGGGCTGGATAGCTTTGCTATAATTCGGCTCCTTGTGCCGGGGTGGCGGAACTGGTAGACGCGCCGGATTCAAAATCCGGTTCCTTCACGGGAGTGTCGGTTCGATTCCGACCCTCGGTACCA
>JASJXV010000180.1 GCA_030123805.1 Gammaproteobacteria bacterium | reverse complement strand
GTAACCCAACAGCCCAAGTAACCCAACACTCCTGCTCCGGATTTTTGTCAGTAAGCGCCATGCTAAACACATTTCTACACACTTGGGTCAGTCGCAATAGTCTCCACGCAAGTTTCTGCAGTCCGGCTGCTCCTCAATAGATCACCTAAGCGACTGATTTTAAATCACTTATTTGAGCTTCAAGAAAATCTCCTGCATCTTAAACAAACTGGCGCGATATTTGCATTTTGAATCTACAGCAGTACCCAGAGAAGCAGATATTTGTCCTGAACAGAATTTTTGCAGGGTAAAAGCTTCCAATGGACGGATAACCCATGAAACGGACGACCCAATGCATTTCGCCCCAAATATACAAAAAACTCTCTCGCAGTCTTTGTCCGAAGCTCTTTTATTCGCCACCAACCACGACCTGTTCCTTGATGCCAGAGTAATTTACGCTCCGTCCCAAAGCATGCCAGGAGAGAGTGAAATGAAAATTCGATTACGCCTGGCCGAGGCGTTGCAAACGACGTTGGACCCGGAAGAGTTACTCAATATTTTTTATGCTGAAATTCAACAGCTTTTACCCATTGATGGCCTGTCGTACCACCACGACATCGCGGATGTTAATATTCACGTTGCGGACCATGCCGAACATCTGTTCAGTTATAACCTGGTCACTTCGAAAGAACTTCTGGGTGAACTCAAGATCTCCAGATCAACGCCTTTTCTTGCCAAAGAATTGGATTTTCTAAATTCTCATCTCGACGTGATTGTCTATCCGCTAAGAAATGCTCTGAATTACCGTGACGCGGTCAATGCCTCCATGAGAGATCCATTGACAGGCGCAGGAAACCGAATCGCACTCACCAATGCGTTGCACCACGAGATCGAAATAACCAAAAGATACAATCAGCCGATGGCTGTCCTGATGCTGGATATGGACAACTTCAAATACATCAATGATATGTTCGGTCACTCTCAGGGAGATGACGTGCTCATAAGTGTCGTTGAAACCATGATAGAAGATGTGCGAACTTCTGATGCCGTATTCCGCTACGGCGGTGAAGAATTCGTCATATTACTCAACAATACCACACTTGAACGGGCGACATTTATCGCTGAACGCCTTCGAAGCAAGATCGAAGCCCTGACGCTGGAAGAAGACGGCCTTCGAATAATCACCACGTCCAGCATTGGCATCGCCATGATGGAACCGGATGAAACGATTTCGAGATTATTAATGCGTGCTGATAAGGCCATGTATCAGGCAAAGGAATCCGGTCGAAATCAGGTTAGGGTGGCGACATAGCCGAGACGTCCAGGCGACTGGGTCGGTTAGCCGCTACGAGAGGGGATGGCGGTCCGACTTCTCGGACCTGTTTTAGAGAGACTAGCGCCATGGACGGACGCGGGACGGGCCAGGGATGGCCCATGTTTCGAAAAAACAGATTCGAGAAGTCGGACCACCATCCCCTCTCTTGGCTCAGTTAGCGCATGCTGTCTTACCGCCTGCGATTCGGCTTCCCGGCCCTTGGACTGGCGGCAGCGATGCGCTTTGGCACGGGCAGATCAACCGCTCGATACAGGCCACGGACATCCCTGGGATCCACATCGGACCAACGACCCGCCCGGGTTTTTGACGGTATGAATATATTGCTGTAACGAACTCGTTTGAGGCGACTGACCATCACTCCCTGTGATTCCCACAGGCGTCTTACTTGCCTGTTCTTGCCCTCCGCTAACACGACATGGTACCAGTGATTGGAACCTTTACCGCCACCATCCTGGATATCGGTAAAACGCGCCATGCCATCTTCCAGCATAACGCCCTTGTGCAGGCGTTTAACCATTGCTGCATCGACAACGCCATTGACGCGGACTGCATACTCCCTTTCAATCTGACTGGCCGGGTGCATGAGTTTATTTGCCAATTCGCCATCTGTGGTAAACAATAGTAAGCCACTGGTATTAATATCCAGTCGTCCAATAGCGATCCAACGCTGATTCTTTAACCTGGGTAAGCGATCGAAAACAGTGGGCCTGGCCTCCGGGTCTCGCCTTGAACAGACCTGACCTACAGGCTTGTTGTAAAGCAGGAGCTTCACCGGTTGTTGCTCATCCTGGACACGGCCGATGGGTCGTCCGTCAACCTGGATCAGATCATCTGCCGCAACCCTGTCGCCCAGAGTTGCTGTTGCGCCATTTACTCTTACCCGGCCTGCCGCGATCCATTTCTCCATGCCGCGCCGCGAACCAAATCCCTTGTTCGCAAGCACTTTTTGCAACTTTTCACTCATGGACCCGTTACTCTTTGGTGGAATCCTGGCGAATCTCTTCATCGGCACTGCCTGCCTTCACCTGTTCCGATTCCGGCGTCAATTCTGCATCGGAATCACCCTCGACTGCTTCTACTTCATCTTCTTCCTCACCGAACTCCTGGCGGACAAAGGTCTTGATATTCTCCTGAATCCGATCAACCCTTTCGCTGACATCCTTCAGATCCTCATCAAATAACTTGTCATCTGTCAGCACAGATTGCTGTTCATCCATTGTATCCTCGGGAGTTTCAGCCATGTCAGTATCACCTTCAACATCAAGATCCAGGGTGAGTATTTCGACTGTCTCATCCACCAGATCCAGTTCTTCATTAACCTTTCCAAGGTCCTTGATCTCCGCTAGAGGCGGCAACTCTTCCAGGCTCTCCAGATTGAAATAATCCAGGAATATTTTTGTGGTGGCATAGATTGCGGGTCTGCCAGGCACATCCCGATGGCCCACAACACGTATCCACTCTCGCTCCATCAGTGAGCGCATAATATTGGTACTCACACTGACACCGCGAATTTCTTCAATATCACCGCGCGTAATAGGTTGACGATAGGCGATTAATGCCAGCGTCTCCAGGAGTGCTCTTGAATACCTGGCCGGCTTTTCTTCCCACAGTCTACTGATCCATTCACTCAGTTCATGCCGCACTTGAAATCGGTAACCGCTCGCCACCCGTTTTAGTTCAAAACCACGATCTTCACAATCCTGTTCGATCTCGTCCAGAGCAGCTTTGATATCCGATCGCTCCGGTGGTTGTTTGCCGAACAACTGCGACAGTTGATCTATGCTCAGCGGTCTGTCCGCTGCCAGGACTGCGCCTTCAATTATCTGTTTAAGTTTTGGTTGACTCATATTTACATGTTCTGTTTAAGTCGGATTAGGCTTCGCTAATCCCTATTCAAGTCGGATTACGCTTTGCTAATCCGACCTACGGGTTTTACGGGTTTTACGGGTTCTGTTTACGTTTCGGTTGAATCATATGCCAGTCAAATATTGCAGCGCAAATTGCGCGAGCCATCACTCCGTCACCTTACCCCTGGCCTTAACATGCATGGGAGCAAAGGGTTCACTCTGCACCAGGTCAATCAGTGACTCCTTGACCAACTCCATTATTGCCAGGAACGTAACAATAACACCCGAGCGCCCCTCTGCCACGGTAAACAGCTCAGAAAATGTCACAAACCGGTCTCCGGCATTTGATACTGCACGGAGAATGTTGGACATTCTCTCACGGGTGGAAAGAGGGTCGAGCTGTATATGGTGGTGAGAATAATTCTCTGCCCTTTTTAAAACCTCAGACAGTACCTGCAGCATCTCCTGAAGATTGACGCCCGGCATGGGTTTCGGGTGTTCCACCTCCGGTGTATCTGCCGTGGCGATCCAGAAGTCCCGATTCAGCCGTTCGGTCGCATCCAGATCCAGAGCCGCTTGTTTAAAACGCTCATATGCCTGCAAGCGTCTGACCAATTCGGCCCGGGGGTCATCTTCATCTTCCTCATCGGATTCGTGCCGCGGTAGCAGCATACGAGACTTGATCTCGGCAAGAACAGCGGCCATCACCAGGTATTCAGCGGCCAGTTCAAACTGCATCTCCTCCATGAGATCAATATAAGCCATGTACTGCCGTGTAATTTCGAAGACGCTGATGTCAAGAATATCGAGGTTCTGACGTTTTATCAGATACAGGAGTAAATCCAGTGGTCCGGCAAATGCTTCCAGGATGACTTCCAGCGCATCAGGTGGAATATACAGATCCTGGGGCACCTGAGCCATGGGTTTACCATCCACTACAGCAAAGGGCATTTCGCTTTGGGTTCCCACTGCGGTGCCGTCCTGGCGATCGGGTAAATCGCTGCCCTGGTCAACGGCTTTCTCGGTATCGTTCATTTCGGGAACCTACCGATAGTTCAGGCCTATGGCCTGGCGCACTTCTTCGATCGTTGACCGTGCAATTACCCGCGCGTCTTCACAACCCTCGGCCACGATGCTCCTGACCAGGTCCGGATTTTCCTCATATTGTTTGGCTCTTTCCCGCATGGGTTTTTGTTCTTCCAGAACTTCGTCAATCAGTGGCTTTTTACAATCCAAACAGCCAATACCTGCGCTGGTACACCCTTCTCTGATCCACTGTCGGGTGTCATCGTCAGAGTAGACTTCATGTAATTTGAATACCGGGCACTTATCCGGATCCCCGGGATCGGATCTACGCATTCTGGCTGGATCTGTGGTCATGGTTTTTATTTTTGACACGACCTTATCCGGATCTTCTCGCAGATTGATGGTGTTGCCATAGGACTTGGACATTTTCTGTCCATCCAGGCCGGGCAATTTAGAGGAGCTGGTCAGCATCGGCTGAGGTTCCGGTAGAATTACCTTACCGCCACCTTCAAGGAAACCGAATAATCTGTCTCGGTCTCCCAGCGAAATATTCTGTTGTTCCTGAATCAAGGCCCTGGCAGTCTCCAGCGCTTGCTGATTTCCTTTCTCGGTATACTCCCGTCTCAGATTGCGATACAGCCGCGCATTTTTACGCCCCATTTTTTTAATTGCGGCTTCAGCCAGATCTTCGTAACCTGGCTCGCGTCCATACATGTGGTTGAATCTGCGGGCCAGTTCCCGGGTCAGCTCAACGTGAGCTACCTGATCGGCGCCAACGGGCACATGACCTGCCTTATAAATAAGAATATCCGAACTCTGCAGAACCGGGTAACCGAGAAAACCATAAGTGGCCAGATCTCTCTCATTCATCCTTACCTGTTGATCCTTGTAGCTGGGAACACGCTCCAGCCATCCCACCGGTGTTATCATGGAGAGTAACAGGTGCAGTTCCGCATGTTCAGGCACTCTCGACTGAATAAACAAAGTTGCTGACCCCGGGTTAACGCCTGCCGCCAACCAGTCCAGTACCATCTCCCAAACATCTGTTTCGATCTTCCAGGGGTCATCATAGTGTGTTGTGAGCGCATGCCAATCTGCCACGAAAAACATGCATTCATATTCATGCTGCAATTTAATCCAGTTTTTCAAGACGCCATGGTAGTGGCCGAGGTGCAACTTTCCAGTGGGCCTCATTCCAGAGAGGACGCGATTTTGTGACTCGATAAGACTCAATATAATGCCTGACCAGTTAATGACTATTCGGATATCGGGGAGGAAACAGAATCAGTGCGCTGTGTCGTTTGATGTGAATTTCACGGATTATAACGTAGGGATATTCTGATTAATATCTAAATAGTTTGGGCTTGTCGAAGACAAACCAAACATGCGGCAGCTCATTACGAAGTAATTGGCGAGAGCAAAGTTTGGGCTTGTCGAAGACAAACCAAACATGCGGCAGC
>JASJXV010000064.1 GCA_030123805.1 Gammaproteobacteria bacterium | reverse complement strand
CGGACTCGAATTGGGAGCTGACGATTACATCGAGAAACCATTTGACGAGCGAGAGCTGCTTGCCCGGATTCGTACTGTACTTCGCCGGGTTAAAACCACTGACAACTCCCCAACCGTCGATAGTTCTATCGCCAGGTTCTCGGGGTGGACTCTGGATCTTGCCACCCATCAATTATGGACCCAATCTTCCGAAGAGATCAGTCTCACCAGTCATGAATACCAATTGCTTGAGGTACTGCTGCATAATGCAAACAATGTGCTGACCAGAGATCAGATTATGGAGAAGATTTCCGGGGACAATTGGATATCATTAGATCGAAGTGTCGATGTCCTGATAGGGAAACTCCGCAAGAAGATCGAGGACGATACCCGCCACCCTATCCTGATCAAGACCATACGCGGTATAGGTTACATCATGACCTCTCGGGTGGAATTTACATGAGGAGTAATACACCCGGACAACGTCTATTAACGCTTTGAGGAGCCAGTAGGTCCGATTAGGACGAAGTCCGTAATCTGACATTTTAATTGGACTCCGTAATCTGACATTTTAATTGGACTCCATACTCTCACAGTTTGCTTACACAAACTGCTGCCGTATGTTCAAATTGCCTTTGGCTATATTGAACTATATATCAAAACTAATTCCCTGCGCCAATGGCAACTCGCGACTGTAATTGATGGTTGCCGTACTGCGGCGCATATAGACCTTCCAGGCATCTGAACCGGACTCACGGCCGCCTCCGGTTTCCTTCTCTCCACCAAAGGCGCCGCCGATCTCTGCTCCACTGGTGCCGATATTTACATTGGCGATTCCGCAATCACTTCCCGTGACTGACGTGAATAGTTCCGCTTCTCTCATATCGTTAGTAAATATGGCGGACGACAGTCCCTGTGAGACAGCGTTCTGTCTACTAATGGCTTCGTTCAGATCCTGATACTTGAATACATGAAGAATAGGAGCAAAGGTTTCTTCGTAGACGTTGTCTAATTGCTCTGGCATTTCAACCAATGCCGGTTTCACGTAGCAGGCATCGGGATATTGATCTTCAAGAACTCTTTGACCACCGTTTACTACGGCTCCCTGTTCCCGAAAAAAATCAAGTGTCAGTCGCATCTTCTCATAGGCTGGCTGATTAATTAACGGTCCAACAAGGTTGTCTGGCGACATCGGGTCACCCACAGAAACATTGTCATAGGCCGTTTTGAGTGAACTCAGCAATTGGCCGTGAATGTCTTCATGCAGAAACAATCTGCGCGTTGTTGTGCAGCGTTGCCCTGCCGTGCCGACTGCACCAAACACGATGGCTCTCAGTGCCATTTCCAGATCTGCTGACGGGGCAACTATGATCGCATTGTTGCCACCCAATTCAAGCAGTGAGCGACCAAATCTGTGTGCAATTCTGGGTGCAATAGCTCTGCCCATGGCGGTACTGCCAGTTGCACTGATGAGAGGCAAACGTAAATCATCCACCATCTGCCCGCCGATTTCGCGATCACCCAGTACCACCTGCACCAAACCGTCCGGCGCCGCATCAAATTCCTTAGCCACACGATTAAACAGGGCTAAACAAGCCAGTGCAGTTAACGGCGTTTTCTCGGAAGGTTTCCAGATAACCGAATCCCCACACACAAGTGCGAGAGCGGCATTCCAGGCCCAAACAGCAACGGGGAAATTAAATGCAGAAATTACACCGACGGGTCCGAGCGGATGCCAGTTCTCCAACATCTTATGCCCTGGGCGTTCCGATGCTATAGTTAAACCATACAGTTGGCGGGAAAGACCAACCGCAAAATCACAGATGTCGATCATTTCCTGCACTTCGCCCAATCCTTCCTGCAGGGTCTTTCCGCATTCCCGAGTGACCAGTTCGCCGAGCGCCTGTTTATTCTGCCGAAGGACTTCACCAAACCGCCTGACAAGCTCACCCCTGACAGGCGCTGGTACAGTTCGCCATTTTAGAAATGCAGCTTCCGCTGCGCAAATCCTGGCCTGCAGAGACTGACTCGTATCCATTGCTACATAGCCCAGAATCGAGCCGTCTATCGGGCTCTTTATGCACAGGTCACCGGAACATATCTGCTCACTTATCCCCAATTTTTCGAATACATTCATCGTGGATCTCCTGTTTCTGGACCAACTACCATGAACCTTTTTCAGCAGCGCTTCCAGGCAACCGTGAACAACCGATCAGGCGACTTGACGTTCTATGACACGATTAACCGTTGCATCCTCTGCATAATTGGTTCCGAAGCGGTTACTTATGAAGTCTTGAAAATTGCAGTCTTCCTGTTTAACGAATCCTGTTTCGGGAAGTTTGCCCTCTCTCAGCAGATCCAGCATGGCGCAAATACCGCTGGCTGTCGTTATCTGGATTGCACTCCAGATATGGTCATTGATGCTTCTGCTATACACCTTACGGACGTAACTCTCCTGCATGTACTTGCCACCTATGTCGCCACTAACGGTGACAAACACCAATACGACATCCTGGAGGGTTAAAGGCAGTGCTGTTTCAAATATGTCCTTCAATAGCGCACGTCTTTCACCCAGACGCAAATCGTGGATCAGTATTTTCATAATGTCCCGATGACCTGGATATCTTACTGTCCTGTAGTTCAGGTTATCGACTTTACCCAGCAAAGTTTCGCACAGTGTTCCCAGTCCACCAGAGGTGTTAAACGCTTCGTAGGAGATGCCATCAAGTGAGAATTCTTCTACTTCCTCCAGAGGTAGTACCTCTTTGAGCTGCCCTCCTACAATTGCTTCACAGGGATTGCAGTACTCATTAATCAAGCCATCGGTCGACCAGGTCAGATTGTATTTCAAGCCATTGGATGGATACTTGGGCAATGCCCCAACACGCATGTGGACATTGTGCAAACGGTCAAATTTCCTGGCCAGATCATAGGCCACAATGGAAATAAATCCGGGAGCCAGGCCACATTGTGGAATGAATGCACGATCGGCATCGCGTGCAAGATCTTTCACCACGCGGGTCGCTTGCACATCCTCAGTCAAATCCAGATAATGTATCCTGGCAACTTTTGCAGCTTTGGCTATTTCGATGGTCACGCTGAAAGGCGCAGCACTTAATACGGCATACTTGTTCTGCATCAATTTGAGTAGCTTTTCATGATCGCTGACATCAGCAATTTCCCGGATAACTGTGTCAGTTACTTCCATCTGATCCAGGTTTTCGGCGTTCTTGTCTACAACTGTCACCTGATAATCACCCGTTGTAACCAGCATCTCGGCAATCATGCCACCGATCTTTCCCGCACCAACCAATAGAATTTTCGTCATCTCACGCACCTGTTCATGCACACAATCCAAGAGTCTGTCAGGTTGATTCTATCCACCAATTCTGCCAAAATGAAGGCTCCAAACCAATAATTTAATGGAATATTTCCGTTAATTTGCCATATTTTGCAGTCAAAATGACAATAGACAATCTTGATGGCAAGCTTCTCGCACGATTGAAGCAGAATAGCAGAGTATCTACTTCTGAACTGGCTCGCATACTGGGAGTCTCACGGACCACCATACAGGATCGAATTCAGCGGCTTGAAAAAAAACAGGTAATTGCCGGTTATACGGTCATCCTGCATAAGCAATACACACGCATGCTGATCAAAGCTCAGGTAATGATCCAGATCAATCCCAAACTGGCAGCTGAGGTTGGCAAGGCGCTACGTCTGGTCGACGAAATCAAGATACTCCATGCTGTAAGCGGGCCTTACGACCTGATAGCAGAGATTGCTGCGGAAACAACCGAAGAGATTGACAAGACACTCGATAGCATCGGAAATGTGGCAGGAGTCGAGAAAACAATGTCTTCCATCGTCCTCTCGACCAAATTCGAACGCTAAAACCGTTCAGGGCGCCCGAACTATAAACTTGATCCTCTCAAACTGAAGCACATCCCCACCCCGGCACACTGCCTGGCTAATTTTTTTGCCATTCAGATAGGTGCCATTGGATGAACCAAGATCACGAATAATCAGTTCAGCATCAAGGATCTCCAGCTCAGCATGCTGTCGTGACAGGCCGGGTTCCAGAATGGATATGTCACACTCTAGTGCCCGTCCAATCGAGGTTTTCTCCTTGATGGCGATCACCTGTCCCTTCTCCGGCCCCGAATCTGCAACGATAGCCCAGCTACCCAAGCCCATTTCGAACCGGGCAGTTCCTGAAAGCACCAGAGTTTTCCCTTCCGGAGCGGCTGACTCTGCTCCGACCACTTCGAGCTCTACTCCCTGAATGGAGATCAAATCGCCCGCTCTTAACATCACCGGTCCCGTCAATTTTGTGCCATTCAGAGAGGTTCCTGTTTGCGTACCGACATCAGTCAGCGTGACCGTTTCGCCATCCACTTTCAGATCGGCGTGAAAGGCATTCACACCTTCTTCATCTAATACAATATCGTTGGCGCTGCCTTTGCCAATTGTCTTGCCCGGAGCAGACAACACAATTGGATCAGACCGTCCATCCTTAAACTGGATTTTGAGCATCGGGCGCCCCTCTCTGATAAACCTGAGTCGCCATTCTGGCTATTTATCAATAGGTTACTGCACTTACCTAAAACGGTTATTACAGTGTAACGTGAGCTTTAGGCTATTGCGAGCCCTATTTTCTACCCTTAGCAGGATAATGCCAACTTCTCCCGAGTATGACACATCTGAATCAGTTTTCTGCAAGATACCTCGTGCACATCACCTGGCAGGCTGTCTAAACATGGGCGATGCATCAAATCTTGTACCACGCCTTCAGTAGATCAACTAGGATTGGCGTAATTCACCCAAATCAACTATTTGCAGATGTTTTCAATAAATACTTGCCAGGCATGTCGATGATTGGCATATTTAGCAGGTAGCAGGTAAAAGATGACCTAAAACCAATGCCCAAAATCACTTCCTGAATTATGCGTATGACTAAGCCGGAATCAAAACTGAAACTCTTATGGCTCGAATGGCGGGGATTATTGATATTTCTTGTGGTGATGTTGTTATTCAGGTCTGCTATCGCTGACTGGAACCAGGTACCGACAGGCTCAATGAAGCCGACTATTCTTATCGGTGATCGTGTCATTGTGAATAAACTTGCCTATGATCTGAAGTTTCCTTTTACAACCTGGCACCTGGCAAAGTGGGATAATCCGAAACGTGGTGAGATAGTGACTTTTTATTCGCCCAGGGATGAAAAACTGTTGATCAAACGAGTCATCGGTATTCCCGGTGACGTTGTTTCACTGCGAAACAACCAGTTATTTATCAATAATATAGCATCCGAATACTCGGAACTGGCGCCGTCGATAATAGAGCAACTGGATACTATCCAGCAGCAAGAACATGCTTTTTATACAGAGACTATCGATGACATCAAACATCCTGTAATGCTGGTGCCCTCTGAGCCGAACCAATACAACAGCTTTGGTCCCGTTAAGGTCCCTGACGATCACTACCTGGTGCTTGGGGACAACCGGGATCACAGCGGTGATTCTCGAATTATCGGGTTTATCGAGCGAGATCGAATTACTGGACGTGCCCATACCGTCGCATTCTCAGTGGACTACGAGGACCACTATCTGCCTCGATTCGATCGTTTTATTAAGGCGTTACCCTAATCAGGCGGCGAGTCGCCTCGACGATTATCTGAAGGTGGTTTTTCAAAGCTCAATGCCTTGTGTCTACCGCGAATCATCCTGAGAACCAAGGCGATCAGAAATGCGCACGCAACCATTGCGCCTACCATCAGGATACTCATTACAAAGAATTCGACGACGACTTCGATCCTGACGTTAAATGAATCTACTGCTACCCACACGAAGGCTCCCGCAAATGCACTGGCAATCAGGAACCTGCGAAACAAACTATCGGTTAATATGCGTTTCAGAAAACCCACGTCTTGACCTTAGTAGCGAGCCCGGAAAGCCCGGTAGCTTACACATCCTGATCCGAAATTAATAGAAGAATCCAATGACCAGGTTGCACACGGTGATTAATATTGCCGCTATAAAGGTAGTGCCTATATCCCTGATTTCAAAATCTTCAAGCAGGAGATCGGTGAGCCAAAGTAAAAAAGTATTAATTAACAGCAGGAACAGGCCAAGCGTCAGAAAGATGAAGGGAATACTAAGAATTCTGAGTATCGTACCGAGTAGGACATCAATCAAACTGTACACCACCGCTACAATAATCGCAGTGCCAAAACCTTTCAGCCGGATTCCCGGTAGTGCCTGTGCAATAACAAATATGGCAAAACCCAATAACAGCATGTGTACTACTATGCCCATGATGGTGATCCTTTTCCGGTTGTTCGAGCGACTTCAGTTTTTACCTGGTTCTATATGGTATTACATTCTCCCATATCCTTTGTCATATACGCCTTCACAAGGCATGCCAACTGAGCGCAAACCTATGTTATTGATTAATAAAGCCATTTTTCGAGTACAGCGGCAAACTGTGCAAACCGATTAGCATCTTTCGCCATTTTTTGGTCAGTCAGACACTTGCTCTTCGCCCAGGAGAGTGAGTTTCAATCCGATCTGAAAGCGCATTGCCAATTACGGCAGGCAAAATGTACGTGCTTGAGCTCTACTGACGTATGCGAACAATAAGATCAGAACCCAGGAAAATGCAGACCCATGACCCAGCAAACATCCATCTCGGTTAAGGAACTCGAAACACGCTTAAATGCGAAGGGATGCCTGAAAGATGTTCTGTTTGAACATGAGCAATGGCCGGATGTGGAGGTCGAACATCTGGTAATTCCAGGTTCAACACTTCTAACATACTGATCTTTATAACTTTTTTCATAAACTGGCTGCCAATTGATCACAAGGCGCGACAGTATCGCATAGAATATGCAGTCCGGTTATTTCCAGTCCAGAAATAGATGTTTTCAACCCATATCCACAACAGCGCAAACGTCTCAGTTGTCGGAAAAACCAATAAAGATAGCCTGGATCAGTTACAATTTTATCAAAGCAGGCGTCGGTTGCTTGATTCATAACCCCTTGGCCCACTAAACTGAGCTCATTGAACCTATTAGCACCGATTAAGTCACAAATTGTAATATTGTGTACTGAAGTATTTTGAAAAAGAGTAGTGGTTTTATGCATCGACAATTTCTTTCATCTGCAGGTATGCTGGGGCTGACAGCTCTGTTGGTCGCCCACTTTGCATATGGAACTCTTTCTAACGAGCCAACTGATTCTACCCGGGATGGCAAACTTCATCCTTTGCCAATTCACACTGATACCACACTAAATATTGTCGAAGCGCTTTCCAGTCGTCACTATGTCAGCGCGACCCTTGATGACGAGCTTTCATCCAGAATCTTCGATGCCTACATTAAAGACCTGGATCCATCCCGTAGCTACTTACTGCAGTCAGATATCGACCAATTTGAAATATACCGGTATCAGATGGATGACACGCTGCAAAGAGGTAATATTGATCCTGCCTTTCAGATTTTTAATCGTTATCACGAAAGGATAATTAACCGGTTAGCAAAGATTGTGGAGACCCTTAAACTCGGCCTGGATCAATTTGATTTTAGTATCGATGAATCGTTAGTCCTTGATCACAGTGATGAGGCCTGGGCTAGCAAAGAAACCGAGTTGGATGAACTCTGGCGAAAACGCCTGAAGAATAGTGTTCTGAATCTCAAACTTACTGATAAGGAAGATGACAAGATCCTGGAATTATTGCTTAAACGCTATGAGAATAGACTATCCAGATCAAAACAAACAAACAGCGAAGACGTTTATCAGTTGTATATGAACGCATTTACAAGCACCTACGATCCCCACACCCAGTATTTTTCACCGCGTACCTCTGAAAACTTCAATATCAATATGAGCCTTTCGCTTGAGGGCATCGGTGCTGTCTTGCAACGAGAAGATGAGTTCACCAAGGTGGTCAGCCTGGTACCCGCCGGTCCCGCTGATAAGTCCAAATTACTGTACCCGGATGACAAGATCATAGCGGTAGGTCAGGGCATCAAAGGCGAGATGGTGGATGTAGTCGGCTGGCGACTGGACGAGGTGGTGCAATTGGTACGGGGTAAAAAGAACAGTGTTGTGCGCCTTGAAATTATCCCCAAGGATACCAAGGACCATAGCTCTCATATAATCAAAATCACTCGTAATACGGTGAAGCTTGAAGAGCAGTCCGCAAAATCTAAAATTATTGAAATTGAACAGTTCGGGCACGTGCATAAAATCGGTGTAATAGATATCCCGACTTTTTATATCGATTTTAAAGCACTTCAACACAAAGACAAGAATTACAAGAGTACCACCCGTGACGTACGCGACCTGCTGCGTGAGTTAAAACAAGCCGAAGTGGATGGCATCATTATCGATTTGCGCGACAACGGGGGAGGCTCGCTGCGGGAAGCCAATTTCCTCACCGGTCTGTTTATAAATAGAGGACCAACGGTTCAAATCCAGAACAAGCGTAAACATGTGGACATTCTCAAGGACGACGATCCACGTACCGCCTATGATGGTCCTCTGGCTATACTTGTTAACCGCCTTAGTGCATCCGCTTCCGAAATATTCGCAGGTGCAATCCAGGACTACCAGCGCGGACTGGTAATTGGTAGCCAGACCTTTGGCAAGGGCACAGTCCAGTCACTCATCCCTCTGAATCGCGGACAGCTAAAACTGACCCAGGCCAAGTTCTACCGGATATCGGGTGAGAGTACCCAACATCAGGGAATTAAGCCGGACATAGAGTTCCCGGCCAGATACGACAGCGAAACCATCGGTGAAAGTACTCTGGATCAACCACTTCCCTGGGACCAGATCAAACCAACCAAATATCAACTTAAATCCGATCTTGGCCAGATGATACCCGAGCTTCGATCCCTGCACGAGCAGCGTATCAGGGACGATCCGGAATTCATATTTATGCGGGACGCTCTCCAATATCGAAAAGAACTGAATAATGAAAACGAAATTACCCTGAACCGGGCGGCACGCATTCAGCGAAAGGAGGCTATGGATACTTTCTGGGTAAGCCTGGAGAACAAGAAAAGAATCGCAAAGGGTTTGCAGCCCATTAGTTCACTGGATGAACTGGACGACAATGAACCGGCAGCGCCCCAAACTGCCGCTTCAGGTATAACCAGTCCAGCAACAACCGAAAATTCTGGTCAGGAAAAATTGCAAGGCAACGAACTGGCAGGTCTCAGCAGCCCTGCGGCAGAGGGTTCAGTAGCGGAGAAACCAGCAGGTCCGGCAATCGCAGAAGATGCGGATGCTTATCTGCTGGAAACCGGAAATATCCTGCTAAACCTGCTGAATCTATCCACCAGAACCGCCAAAAAAAATATGCGTGATCCAGCCAGTTAGTCAAACAGGTTCTCCGCCCATAAGGCCCAGAATTTCCTCAGTTCTTCTTCTCATCAGTGCCTTATCTGCGCGAGCTTCAACGTTCAGTCTTACTACAGGTTCTGTGTTTGATAGTCGCAAGTTAAAACGCCAGTGCTCGAAATCCATGCTCAAACCATCTGTATAATCCTTTTTCAGCACACCTTTCTCAAAAGCAACCTCAATATCTGCAAGTACTTTCTGAGGATTTTCTATTCTGCGATTAATCTCTCCACTTGCCGGGAACTTTTCCATGCGATCACTAACAAGACCGGATAATCCTGTTCCCTTAACTGAGATCAGTTCCGCAACCAGTAACCAGGGTATCATCCCACTATCACAATAGGCAAAATCTCTGAAGTAGTGATGGGCACTCATCTCTCCTCCATAGATAGCATCCTCCAAACGCATGCGCTCTTTCATGAAGGCGTGTCCTGTCTTACTTTGCACAGGTATCCCGCCCAACCGTGTGACTATATCGACCGTGTTCCAGGTTAGCCTGGGATCATGGACTACTTTGCCACCACCATGGTTTTCGAGGAATGCCTCTGCCAGCAAACCGACTATGTAGTATCCCTCAACAAAGTGACCTTTCTCATCGAATAGAAAACACCTGTCAAAATCACCATCCCATGCGACACCCAGATCAGCGCCGCTGTTTTTAATAGCATCCACTGTCACTGGACGATTCTCAGGCAGCAATGGATTGGGTACTCCGTTTGGGAAATTTCCATCTGCTTCGTGATGCACCTTGACAAATTCAAAGGGCAGGAACCTTTCCATGGCATCAATGACAGAGCCAGCACCACCATTCCCGGCGTTCACCACAATCCTGAGGGGTTTGAGATTTTCAAGATTAATATATCCAAGCAGGTGACTAACGTAGTCAGCCCGATGTGCAAGCGGTGTCACTGTACCTTTACTTTTCGAAGGCTGAAAATTGTTTTGTTCAGCCAGTGATTTGATTTCGAGCAGACCTGAATCAGCACTGATAGGTTTCGAATCATCCTTCACAAATTTCATGCCGTTATAATCTTTTGGATTGTGGCTGGCAGTTACTACTATCCCGCCATCCATTTCGTAATGGAATGTTGCAAAGTAGACTTCCTCTGTACCGCACTCACCAATATGCAGCACATCTACACCACTTTCAGTCAAGCCTTTGATCAATGCGTCAGAGATGGATCTGCTGGATAGCCTGATATCATGACCGACAACAACTTTGGAAGGTACTAGATAGGCAGCGTAGGCCTTCCCAATTCTGTAAGCGATGTTTTCATTAAGCTCATCGGGTATGCGTCCGCGTATATCGTAAGCCTTGAAACAGGAAAGTTCTGATGCCATCTGTTTATCGTCCGGTGTATTAACAGGAAGTCGCCCATTCTAACCCGAGACACCCGGCAATTCGACCTGATTACCGCACAGTATGCCTATCGGAATAGAACCAATATTCGGTTTACTCAAGTTCGGTCTGGTGTGTATCTCAGATGTTTCAAATTGATTCCGATCTCCACATCGGTTTTCAGACATGCAAGTTGTCGGCACACGTCCGCTTCTCGGTCATGGGTGGCAATTCGATCGCCAACGGTACCTGTCGGTGGGTTCTGCAACAACTCCTGCAGCGTCCCATAAGTAGTAATCAGGTTCTGGGCAGTTTTTGGACCAATCTTCGGAACACCTTTGACATTGTTAGTTAAATCACCCGTTAATGCCCAGTAGTCAACTAACTGCTCGTGCGTCACACCGTACTTTTCTAACACCCACTCAGGCGTCAATTCCTTGTCATTGAAATGGTCATAAATAACGACATGTTGATCTAACAATTGTAAAAAGCCCTTGTCTGTCGACAGTATCCACACGACTCCACCCGCCTGGCTGATTCGATGCGCCAGAGTGGCAATCACGTCATCTGCTTCATAACCGGACACGGTTACACTGAGCACACCCAACTCAAGAAATGCTGCTTCAAATCGAGGTATAGCGTCCAGCAAGGGTTGAGGTGTGGGCCTTCGGTTCTCTTTATACGCAGGATACAGGAGATGGCGCCAGGTTTTTTCATGACTATCCAAAACACAACAGACATGCGTGGGGTTGAATCTGTTCAGTGCTCTCCTCAGTGAACCGGCTGCGCTTACGATTACCTCCGGGTCCAGCTCATCGTCAGCATGTGCACGAGCTTCATATATCCTTCTTATCAGATTAAAACCATCGACCAACAGTACCTGCGTTTGCATTTTTCCCCTAGTAGCCGACAGCTACTCCTTCGTTACGCGGATCTTTCATACCATGGATCACACCGTCTTTAAACAGAATGGAATTCGCATCGCCTATGCCTCTACCCCAGGGAGTGGTGCGTAAATTCTTGTGCCCCATCTGTTTCAGAATTGACAACGTGTCCGGAGATATTCCATGTGCATCATAGATTACCGAATCAGGTTGCCATTGATGGTGGAATCTCGGCAGGGCAACTGCATCATCAATGCCCATACCATGATCAATCACGTTGATAATCACCTGCAAAGTTGTGGTAATGATAGCTGCCCCGCCCGGAGAACCCGTCACCAGATAGAGCTTGCCGTCTTTGGTCACTATCGTTGGTGACATAGAACTCAGCATCCGTTTACCCGGTTCAATAGCGTTGGCTTCACGTCCTAACAAACCATACTGGTTAGGCGTATTTTTCTTGATGGAGAAATCATCCATTTCATTGTTGAGCAACATCCCGGTCCCTGCAGCCACGATTTTATTACCATAACCGCTATTCAAGGTTGTAGTCAGTGCTACGGCATTGCCCGCATTATCCATCACTGAAAAATGTGTTGTCTCCCTACTCTCCTCCGGCCAGGAACCTGCACCAATTTGTGCACTGTCGCTGGCTTTGTCTCGATCAAAATCACTAAATCTGGCCCTGGCATAATCTTTGGAAATGAGCATATCGATCGGTACATTATAGTAATCGGGATCACCCAGATGTCGGGCTCTATCTGCAAAAGCACGACGTTGGGCTTCCAGCATCAGGTGAATCAACTCAGCGCTGCCCCACCCCATGGCTTTCACATCATACGGCTCCAGCATATTCAACATCTGGACCACCAATACACCACCCGAAGAAGGCGGCGGCATACCCCATATTTCATAGCCGCGATAACTTCCCTTGATAGGATCGCGCCACACTGATTGATAGTTGGCAAGGTCTTCATGGGTAATCGTGCCATTGCCTCTTTGCATTTCCGCGACAAGTAAGGCAGCTGTTCTGCCTTTATAGAAACCATCCCGCCCTTTGGCTGATATCCGCTTCAAAGTTTTAGTAAGATCAGGTTGCTTCCATATCTCTCCTTGCCGATAGGGTTCGCCGTTTCTCGAAAATTTTTTCATTGAAGCCGGATATTTCTGCATCGACTTCAAAACTCTCCGAAATTGGCCAGCCATGTCATGTGACAGGGGAAAGCCTTTGGCTGCAAGACGGATTGCCGGAGCCATTACCTCGCTTCGCGATTTTGTGCCATAACGCGTCAGCAATGCCAGTAATCCGTCCACACTGCCCGGCACTCCTGTGGCCAGGTGGGTAGAGCGGGACAGTCCTTTAATGACTGCCCCTTTTTTGTCCAGATACATGTCCCGGGTAGCTGATGCCGGAGCCGTCTCACGATGATCCAGGATAACCACCCTGCCATCCGCCAATTTCACAACAGCGAATCCACCGCCGCCAATGTTACCTGCAGACGGATAGGTGACTGCCAATGCAAAGCCGGTAGCAACAGCAGCGTCGATAGCATTGCCACCTGACTTCAGAATTTCCACCCCCGCTTCAGATGCAAGGGTGGAACGCGATGCAACCATACCATGAGTTCCATAGATGGCTTCCGGGCTGGCTGCATGACTTGCCAGGCAGATAAAAAATAGCAGGGCGCCACAAATTCTCAATGCTTTACTCCAGGAATCCCGGAGGGGATTCGTTCGATCAATGGAGCAGAAAGCTTATCATGAATTTTCTGGTACTGATATTGAGTGCAATACGCCAAGTTTCCTGTCCAATTGTATACTCCCGAGTAGCAGTTCCTGCTAACTGAGCCAAGAGAGGGGTTGCGTGTGCAGCGGTTCCACAAATCTGGAAGACGAGCTGCGCCGGAAATTACTATCTCCCGAGTTTCCAGGTTTTCGTGTTTCATATCCGTTGGAAGCAGGATAATATTCCCTGCTTCCTGGCAGATCCGAACAGGCCACTATTTCCCACAATGACGCTTGCACTTTCCTCTCGTGATACACGACGCTTATTCCTGGCCAGCCAGGGACTGCTGCGACATAATGAATTCGGCAAAGGCAAGAACGCCGTCTTGAAAGCTATTCAACAACTTTCCTATGTTCAGATTGATACCATATCCGTCATTGAACGGGCTCATAATCATGTGCTCTGGTCCCGGGTTGACAATTTTACTCAGCCAATACTGGATCAATTGCAATCGAAGCATAAAAGTGTTTTTGAATACTGGGCTCATGCGGCAGCCTATCTGCCAATGAAGGACTACCGATTCTACCAACCCACTATGCAATCAATGGCGGAAAGATATCCGGCCGAAAAAAAAGTAAAAGATCTGGTGCTGACTCGGATTAGAGAGGAAGGTCCTCTGCAAGCCCGTGATTTTGAAGACAACCGTCACAAATCGACAGGATGGTGGGACTGGAAACCCGCAAAACAGGCCATGGAACGATTATTCCTGGCCGGAGAACTGATGATCGCGAAAAGAGAGGGATTTCAGAAAGTTTATGATCTGAAGGAGCGGGTGCTACCGGAAGATATTGACACCCGTATGCCCAGCGAAAAAGAGTGGCAGCGTTTTCAGATTAATACAATGATAAATGCACTCGGGCTGGCCAGGATCCAGGAAATCTGTTATTTGAGAACGACTACTCGCAAGCTGTTCAAACATGATATTTTACCCGGTATCAAACGCACCATTGCAGAACTCAACGAGGCAGGAGAGATCATTGAAGTATCGTTGCATGGTAATCCCTATTTCACCACAGAAGAAAATCTGAATCGCATTCCCATCAGGCTGGGCAGGAAGAACGCCCGATTCCTGTCTCCCTTCGACAACCTTGTTATTCAACGCAAGAGGACACTGGAATTATTCGACTTTGACTATCAGCTGGAGTGTTACCTGCCCGCCCATAAACGCACCTACGGATATTTCTCACTACCTATACTGTGGGGTGATGAATTGATTGGACGCATGGATGCGAAAGCGGACCGCAAGAAACGAGAATTTCAGATCCGGTTTCTGTGTCTGAATGAAAACTTCAGATCATATGACGAATTGGCGCAACCGTTATCAGCGGAGCTTATCCGATTTGCACAATATAACGGTTGCGACTGTTTGAATTTGCAACGGGTAGATCCAGCCGCACTGAAATCTTTACTTAAGATTTCGTGACTTCAATGACAGAGCTCATTTTCCTCTCCGGTCTAATCTGTTCTCAACACATTACAATTACCCATGGATAACTGGCGAAAGCTGTGCACCTGCTCCCAGCTTTAGTTCCTGCACAATTTGATGTATTTTGGCAGCTACAAAGAAAGCACTAAATTCAGATTCAAAAATGAAAAATCCCATTATCCCTGTATTTGCTGGCCTGCTGGGGTTATTTACACTTTGGTTCAGTATCGAGAATGAATACCCGAGAGATTTTGTTGGCAATGTGTTGCCAGAATTAATTGGACTCTGTCTTGACGGCATATTTTTTGTGGGATTGAAGGGGACGTTACCCTTTACTTCAGATCTGTTTGTCTCGCCCCGCCCAATAAGGTTCACGCACCTTATGTCGCTGAATCTTGCCTGATGGCAATCTGGGTAATGTGTCAATATAATCGATCGATCGGGGGGCTTTGTAGACCGGAAGCGCTTCCCTGGCAAAGTCAATCAGGTCTTCTGTCATCGCAGCGTCCGCTGCATATCCAACATGTAGTTCAACTATAGACTTGACCTCTTCTCCCCACTCCTCGCTGGGCACACCAATTGTACAAACGTCAGCAACTGCTGGGTGTTTCAATAAAACATTGTCAGTCTCCTGCGGATAGATATTTACGCCACCGGAAATGATGGTCTCTGCTGAACGTCCTGTCAGAAACAGATAGCCATCTTCATCCAGATACCCCATATCCCCCAGAGTGAAGAAATCACCCATGTAACTACCTGAAGTTTTTTCTTCATCCTTGTAGTAAACAAATCGTCCTTGTTTCGGTGCTGCAAAATAGATAGTACCAACTTCACCCTGCGGAATTTCGTTGCCCTCATCGTCGACAATGATATTGGTGTTTTCCTCAGGCGCCTTACCGACGCTTCCCGGTTTTGTTATCCACTCTTCAGGCCCGATAAAAAAGCCACCACCCCCCTCTGTTGCCGCATAGTATTCAAATATTACCGGTCCTAACCAATCCATCATGGCTTGCTTGACATGGACCGGGCAAGGTGCCGCACCATGAAGCACATAGCGCAGACTGGAGCTATCATACTTCTGACGAACCTTTTCTGGCAGACTTAACAACCGATGGAACATTGTCGCGACCATGTGAGTATGGGTTATCCGGTGCTGTTCTATCAAACTCAACGCCTTCTCGGCATCCCATTTGTCCATCAATACAGTCCCGACTCCCTGGGCTATTGGGGCCAGTATATTGAATGCGAGTGGTGCGGCGTGATAGGCAGGTCCCGTACACAAAGTTCGATCGGTTGCCGGATCAAACGCTGCAGCCGTCCCTGCTCGCGTAAGCGTGGATTGCGGGGGACCGGCAGACCGCACTCGATACACACCTTTCGGTCTGCCTGTAGTACCGGAGGTATACAACATCTGGCTACCGATGGCAGGGTTATCTATGTTATTGCCACCGTGTCGAGCCAGTTCTGCTTCATAGTTGTCAAACCCTTCTATCTCGCCACCCACAGAGAGAGCCATCCTCACCTGGTCCGTAGCCACCAATGCCTCGATGGCCATATCCTGACAACTAATATCGGCAACAAATACTTTAGCTTCACAATTCTCTACTATATAAGCGGTGTCGTCCGCCGTCAGGTGCCAGTTGATGGGTGTCACTCTCATACCTGTACGCCACGCCGCGTAATAAACCTCGAGAAACTCACATCGATTAACAAGTAGCATTGCCACAGCATCATCCGGTCCGAGTCCTGCTTCTCGAAATGCCCGGGCCAGTTGATTGACTCGATGATTCAGTTCAGCGAAGTTCCGCTCCCCGTATTCACTGCTGACCGCCATCTTTTCCGGGCGAGTCTGCGCTTGATATGCCAGCATCATGCCGGTCTGCATGGCCTGTTCCAGTTCTATCTTTTCTGATGTCGCATCACTCATCACTCTTACCCCGCGGAACTCTTTCCTATTCCGGTTATTTGATTTCCTATGATCAGTGAACAATCTGGCTATCTGCGATGGGTTGCACACACCTGTCTCCCTTATTCCTCGAGTTATTGACATAATTCGAGACCGGGATGATTTCCAATGACGCTGGCAACCTGGGCACAAAGAGCCGCTGCAGAGCAGGCGCATCAGATTTGGTATCCAGCCACTCATCCAATTGATTTGCACTGAGTTGTACTGGCATTCGATCATGTATGTGCCTGACAGAACCGTGCGCTTGGGTGGTAATAATGGTACAACTGTCTATAACCCGATTCCCTCTTTGCCATCTATCCCACAATCCTGCAAAGGCGAAACCATCTTCCACTTCAGGCTTGATATAGAATGGTATCTTACCCTTCTCGCCTTGCTGCCATTCATAATATCCAGATACGGGTACCAGGCACCGACTGGTTCTAAAAGGTTGACTGAATGCACGGCTTTTTAAAAGGCTCTCCGACCGGGCATTGAACATACTGTATTTGGTCGAAGGCTCATCTACCCAATTAGGCACCAACCACCAGCGCATTTGATGCATTGTTCTGCCACCATCTTTGTCTTGCAGCACAACCGGAATGTCTTCGGTGGGCGCAATATTAAACCGATCCTGAAGTTGATAATCCATGCCGGTAATTTTCAACAACAATCGGGTAAGAGGATCACTGATAATATTGAATCGTCCGCACATGATCAAATGTCTCTTGGATCAAATCTCGTCTCATAGTACCTCAATTCCATAAAAGCGTTAATAGCGTATACTCGGAAACGCAGCTTCAACGTTCTGTAGCGGAGGTAGACAATGACTGAATCCCGGAACAGTGTCCGATGTCCATTTTGCTGGATGCCAACAAGATTCAGATGGCTTGGAATACCGCTCTGTAACATCTGCCGTGATCAATTATATGACTTCATGTGGGTAACCGTCGTGCAAATAGTCCTCTGGTTGGCCGGAGTAATTGATGGTTATTTATTTGTGATGGAAGAAGTGCTTTTGTTTTCGGTTCTGGTCTTAATCAAACACAGAATCAAACCACCATGGGACAATCAACACTCAGCATAGCATCACTGAAATGGAACTTTCTGGAACAGATCAGGTGCACAAATTAAACTGATTCAAGCAACTTCCAAATGCCATTACCCAAATCACCTATGTGTACACTTTCCGGAATTATAGTTATTTGCCTGATGTTTTTGCATGTGGACA